>JAYTGM010000120.1:0-2449 GCA_043733425.1 Terriglobia bacterium | reverse complement strand
CAAAGGCACGTGGAATACGAAGTGGACCAAATCAGGCGCCATTGTTCCCGCAAAGATCAATGGACTTTGGTGGATGTACTACCTCGGCACGCGCACCGATTCCGATGGCAAAGATCGCGACTACATGGGCTTGGCAAACTCTCCCGATCTGGCGCACTGGACCGATGCAACACCAGAGCCCGTGCTGCCCCGGCGTGCCGGAGCGTTCGATTCGCGTGTGATGGAACCTGGCCCCGCGCCCCTCATGACATCAGCCGGTATTCTTTTGCTCTATAACGGCGCAAGCGAAGACTTGGTATATGGCCCCGCATGGGCGCTTTTCGATAAAACGAACCCCGCAAAGTTGCTGGCCCGCGCGGACCGGCCTTTCCTCTTGCCGTCTCTTCCGTGGGAGAAATCGGGCGTCGTGCCGAACGTAATCTTCCTGGAGGGCGCAATCTTCCAGCCGGAACGCGACGGCGTGATTGAGGGCACTGGCTACTACGGGGCTGCCGACACGTTTGTCGGTGCCGCGCATATTCATATTCGCCTGCGCCTTTAAGTTTGCGCCGGACCGCTCCGTACCGCGGGCGCAGCATCATTGCCGCGACAGGCGAGGGCTTCCTGATAGTGCCGATATAATGAGCGTAATTGCAGCTCCTTCGCACAGTGTTCGCATTGTTTTCCCTGTTTACATTGGGTCTCTGTGCGGAAACACGTGCAAGCCTGGCGGATCGCGCGGAGCAATCCATTCGCGCCGGTGACCCAGGCACTGCTTTGTCGCTACTTTCCCAAGCCGCCGCTCTGGAACCGGCCAGCGCTGAATCCGAAGACCGCATTGGTTTTCTCCTAGCCGTCATCAACCACCAGCCTGAATCGATACAGCGGTTCGAAAAGGCCCTGACCCTGGACCCAAACTACGCGGCAGCACACTATCATCTCGGTGTTGCCCTCTGGCTCAAAGAAGACCCGAATCAGTCGATTCCCCACTTAATCGATGCAGTCCGCTTAGCCCCGGAAACCTTCGATTACCGGCTCCGTCTGGGGACCGCGTTCCTACAAACCGACCACTATTTAGAGGCCGTCGCCGAACTTGAGAAGGCCACCAGCCTAGATCCCTCAAGTGCTCTTGGCTGGAACAGTCTGGGCCACGGCTTGCAACACCTAGGAAAATTGGAGAAGGCGGGCGACGCTTATGGGAAAGCTGTCCGGCTGAGTCCAAATGACGATCTTATCCGCAACGACTTCGGATTCATGCTCGTCGAAACACGCCGGGCCGATCAGGGCATTGCTCAATTTCGAAAGATCCTGGAACACGACCCCGCCAATTCCCGCGTCCGCGTCAATCTTGGCTACGCTCACCTGCAGAAGGGCGAATATTCGCTTGCTGAGCACCAGTTTCGTCAAGCCATTCAAGCAGATGCTTCTTCCGCTTCAGCTCATCACAATTTGGGGATCGCTCTGAAACAGCAGGACAAACTGGAGGCTGCGGAAAAAGAATTTGAGACGGCCATTCAGTCGGATCCGGCTATTGCGGAAGCATATTACTCCTTGGCAATTACGCGCTGGCAACTAGGAAATTTTCCTGGAGCGATCACTGCATTGCAACAGGCAATTACGGTTCGCCCGGGCTACGCCGAAGCCCACGCCATGCTCGGTACCACGCTTAAGCAGAGCGGCGATTTGGATGCGGCCATTCCCGAATTGCGGGAAGCCATGCGTCTGGACCCGGAAAATCCAGGGCCCATCAATACTCTTGCCCAAATTTTACGCTCCAGGGGCGATAAACCCAGCAGCGAGAAGCTTTTTGCTCTAGCCGCGAAACTGAAAACAGAGAAAGAGGCTCAATTAGGGGGCGCTCTGACGCAAGGCATGACCACTACTTCTCCCTTTCATCAGTGACGCTTATTTATACTCCTAACGATTTTATCCTCCCGAAAATCTTTTTTTACTAATGTTCTCTTTGTCACATATACTGCCTTTCCTCTATATTGCAGAGTCGTGAAAAGGAATAAAGTAGTGACCGATCTATAGCTTAATTGGGGCGAATTAGCTCCACGCTTTTTAAGGGGAAACTTATGAATTCATTCCGTCACGTGAATCGGAATGTGGTTTTTGCGATGTTTTTGGCTTGCACTTTGCCGGGCAGCAGCCTGGCGCAGCAAGTCTACGGAAGCATTGTCGGCACCGTAACGGACGCCTCGGGTGGCGGTGTGGCAAACGCCAGAGTTACCGTTACCGATCAGGACAAAAACACCCGCTCTGAAGTGACCACGAATGAATCGGGAAATTACACGAAAGGCCAGCTAATCCCGGGCAACTACAAAGTCGAAATAGAACTCACGGGCTTTCGTAAGGCTGTCAGTAACAATGTGATCGTTAACGTAGATCAAACGTCACGGTTGGATATCGTCCTCGAAATTGGTAGCACCACGGAAAGTGTAGAAGTTTCCGCGGCCAGTCCTCTTCT
>JAYTGM010000119.1:0-6897 GCA_043733425.1 Terriglobia bacterium | reverse complement strand
CCCACGTCACCGGTGCTTCCCAGCAGCCGGCTTAAATAAGGGCCTATCAAGGGCACGCCAGCCGCAATCTGAGTTACCACCACGGTGCCCCAGTAAGCCTTGTTGTCCCACGGCAGCAGATAACCGGTTAATCCGTAAGTAAGGGTAAGAAGCAGTAGAACTACTCCTGCGATCCACGTGGCTTCTCTCGGCTTCTTATAACTGCCGAACAGAAACACCTGCACCATGTGCAGCACCACTACAACGATCATCATGCTGGCGCCCCAATGGTGCAGCCCATGCATTAAGCGACCTGCCGTGACCTCCGTCAGGATGTACCGCATGCTGTTATAGGCTTCACCAGGAGTAGGCGCATAGTTAAACGCCAGCAGGATTCCTGTGAACGCCTGAACAAGAAACAGAAACACGGCCACGCTGCCGAACACCTGATGCCAGCCGCTGGAAGCGGGAATATCTTCGTACAGGAACTTCCGGATGTTGGTCTCAATGCCGGTGCGGTGATCGAGCCATTCAAGTACCTGGTTCGTGACCGCTTTCATACCGATTCCCGTAGTGCTCCCAGCATCAGCTTGCCTTTCTGGATCTTGGTTTCAAACCGATCGAGAGGGCGCGGTGCTGGGCCGCTTACCACCTTGCCGTCCAAGGAAAAAATCGACGTGTGACAAGGGCACAGAAACTGAGATTTATCGGTTTCCCAGTGGTAAGCACAGCCCAGATGGGTGCACTGCGGCCCAAACGCAACAATCTGGCTGTTCTGGTTTTTCACTACCCAAGCCGTTCGCTTTTCATTCATCGTCTTCCAGCCATCCGTGCGCTTCTGGTGGTATACGACCTCAGTCGGAACATCCGTCTTTAGTTCAGAGACAGGCGTAACTTCCACCCAATCGTCCTTACGGCGCAGCTTAGGCGGCAGCAGGAGATAGAGAGCGGCAGGGACCGCCAGGCCCAGCCCGATTACTCCCCCCAGGCCATATATGAAGCTGAGATAGAACCGTCTTCTTGTTAACTCAGACATTATCTTGATCGAAAGGCTAACACAGCGTTCAATCCGCCGAATGCGAACGAGTTAGAGAGAGCAAATTCAGCTTGCGCGGGACGAGCCTCTCCCGTGATCAGGTCGAGCGCGCACTCTGGATCTGCCTCGCGGAAATTGGCAGTCGGAGGTAGCATCCCATCGCGCAGGGCCAGAATGGTTGCCGCTGCTTCCAGGGCGCCGGCGGCACCCAGCGCATGCCCGTGGACCGATTTAGTGGAACTCACGGGTAGCCGCTCCGAATGCTTTCCAAATATCAACTTGATCGCTTTTGTTTCGGCAATATCGTTTGCCAGCGTTCCCGTTCCGTGGGCGTTTATATAACCGACTTGTTCTGGATTGAGCGCCGCATCGCGGAGTGCATTTCGCATCGCCCGTGCTGCTCCTTCTGAGGAAGGCTGCGTGATATGGCTGGCGTCGCTGGACATGCCGAACCCGACCACCTCGCCAAGAATGGTAGCGCCGCGTGCCGTGGCACTCTCAAGCGGCTCAAGCACTAGCATAGCTGCACCCTCACCCAGAATCATTCCGGAGCGGTCTTTCGAAAATGGCCTGCAGGTATCCTGCGAAACAACGCGCATCGCTTCCCAGGCTTTCAGTATTCCAAAGCTGAACGGTGCCTCACTCCCCCCCGCAATCGCAAGCTCCGCGGCACCCGACCTCACCATCTGAAACGCTTGGCCGATGGCATGGGTTGCCGAAGAACAGGCCGTGGATACTGTATACGCTGGCCCGGTAATGCCGAACTGCATTGAGATATGGCTCGCGCCCGCATTCGCCATAATTCTGGGAATGGTAAGGGGATGCACACGATTGCGCTTTAGATTGTAAATGTCCTGAAACCCGGCATCCTCACTGGACTGTCCGCCCACGCATGAGCCGGTGACAATGGCCGTATTTTCGCGCCGTTCTTCGGTCCATTCAATTGCGGCCTGCTGTATTGCTTCGCGCGCGGCAATTACGGCAAACTGCGCAAACCGGTCCATAAAGTCAGCTTCTCGCGGGCCGAAATATTGCAGAGGGTCATATCCCTCTACCTCCGCGCCATTGCGGAACCGGATATCACCCAAATCCAAGGAAGCGATTGGACGGATGCCCGATCGCCCTTCCATGAGATTTTTTCGGAATGGTTCCAGATTGTTTCCAATTCCGCAGATTATCCCAATTCCAGTAACAGCGACGCGCCGGATCAAGCCGGCAGGGCTCCTTCACTTTTCGCCTGAATCAGCCGGATGACCCCATCTACCATCTCGCGCACGCTGGCAATCCCTTTGGCCTCGGAATCGGGAATTGTAATATCGAACTCATTTTCCAAGGCAAATAAAATGTTCACGCCATCCATGGAATCGATCCCGAGATCTTCGAAGCGGCTATCGAGCGTGACCTGTTCCTTGGGTATCCGTTGCGCTTGCGCAATAGTAGTCAGAATCTGGTCGGTTAATTCTTCGGGCATAGTATGCGATCAACGGTTTCAAACTCAAATCCCCGGTCCCGAAGCTCGGGGATGATCAGGCGGAGCGCGCCCGCTGTGGCGTAATTTTGATGGACAGAGCGAAGTTCG
The DNA here is from genome assembly GCA_043733425.1 of Terriglobia bacterium. Taxonomy (GTDB): domain Bacteria; phylum Acidobacteriota; class Terriglobia; order Bryobacterales; family Bryobacteraceae; genus JALYXI01. Next base: position 4,303 of record JAYTGM010000119.1, on the reverse strand, counting down.
TTTCCATCATGTAAACAAAATATAGCGCCATTGACGGCCCCTTGCCGCAATCGGGCGGCAATGTCCAGTGAGCCGAGTTTCCAATCGTTTCCAATCACAGTCCACATAACGCCTAAAAGATCGAGCCTCTGCTGCGCTTCGCGGAATCCAAACCATCTCACGCCGAAAGGGGCGCGCATCAGGCGCGGACTATATTGCAAAGTGTCCTCTATGGTGACTTGAGCCTGGGCAAATTCTTTCTTGACTCGATTCGGCGAATGAAAACACAAGTTGGGATGGGTCTCGGTGTGATTTCCGATACTGTGTTCCCGCGCCAAAACTTCTCGTGCAATTTCCGGCAAACGGCGAACATTAGCACCGCACTGGAAGAATGTAGCCTTCACGTTGAACGACGAGAGGACTGACAGGATTTCAGGCGTGCTTTCACTCGGGCCATCATCAAAAGTCAAAGCGATTGTCCTTCTTCCCGGGTAGCCGCGATACACAGAAGGCCCAAACACGGACGACGAAGGAGCCCGCACCGCATACGCCATCAGCGCGGCCGCACTTCCTACAGAACCGATCACCGCCTCCCCCAGCATGACTTTGATTTTATCATGCGGGGGAAGGCCGACACCGATTAGTAATTGTCGTGGTAATGACGACCGTTTCGATCACGGCCTGCGTCCCGGTTGTTAATCACAAGATCGCGTTCCAGGCGAAAATTGAGTACCGATTCAACCGGTATATCCACGCGGCGCCCTCGCGTGAGAACCTCACCTCCAACGCCTGCCGCGGCACCGGAAGCAGCGCCAATAGCGGCACCACGACCCCCTCCGGCAATTGCTCCCAGCAGGGTGCCTAAGATCGCACCTCCACCTACGTATCTGCCAGTGCGGCTGTTCATTCCAACGCCATCTCTCCGCCCTCTGCCGTCGACATTCACGTCTGTACTTGCCTGAACGGAATAACGCCGGCCACCCACGGTGATGGAATCCAGATCCACCTGCATTTCACGATTGTCCAAACGGCGTGCCAGCAATTCCGCGGTGGAGCCGCGCGTGATAATCACGTTGCCGCTTTGATCGCGGACATCGTTTACTACTACGCCGGTAAATATGCGTCCGTCCGCCGAGTTGAAACGCATCCGTTCATTCGTTCGCACCTCAAACCGGGTACCGGCTGGAATCACGTCCGCCGCGAAACCAACAACCGACAAACCGCAAACGAGTGCGGGAAGAGTAAGTAGAGTACGTTTCATAACCTTAATCATGGGCAATTGTGGTGCCGTTTAGCGCTTTTGAGCGTCCCTTGCAACGTTAATTTCACGTAAGATTTGCAAAAACGAACCCAATTCAGCGGCGGGTGAGGTCTCGCAGGTAAACCTCTTTAAACAGCATGTCACCCTTTCCGCCCGCATGAAGCTGCAAAGCGATTGTTCCATCTGTTGAACGTGGCGCCGGATCTGTAAAATCGATAACTACGACTCCGTTCAGGCGGGCCACGTAATGATTGCCTTCCACTCTGAGCAGGTAATCGTTCCAATCGTCCACGTGAATCACGAATTCATATTCAGGAGACGGCCAGACAATCCATAGGCGTCCATCCCCGTAGATTCCGCCTGTATGGTGCGCAAGCGTGGGGTCGATTTCGAATTGCAGACCTTGGGAAACGTCCGCTGTCCCGGCCTTGAAGGCGGTGTGAAAAAACACCCCGCTATTCCCATCGCCCACGCACTTGAACCGCAGCGAGAGTTGAAAATCTTTGTACGACTTGTCTGTTTGCAAATAGCCGTATTGTTTGGTGACCGCTTGTCCGTGAATCAATCCATTTTCAACGGACCACTTCTCACCACCTACCGTGTTCCAACCTGACAGATCACGGCCGTTGAAGATCTGGACCCATTCCTCGTTAGGAAGTTTCGGGCGGTTTGTAGGCACCTGCGCGATTGCAAGGCTCGCGCAGAATAACAAAGCTGTTAGCGTTCGCATATTTTATTTCAATTCTTCTTTGATGACCTGAGCAATCTCGCTGGAATGGCGGTCGACACTTGCCAAATCTGGACCTTCCACCATCACTCTGGCCAGCAGTTCCGTGCCTGAGAAGCGCACTAAAACACGGCCCGAGCCGTTCAATTCCCGTTCCGCTTCGGCAATCGCTTTGAGCGTCAGCGGCAAATCATGCATGGGGCGGCGTTGTTTCACTCGAATATTCACCAGCTTTTGCGGATACACGATGAAATCTTCAGTGAGTTGGTCCAGGTTCATGCCCGCGGCCTCAGCAATCTCAAACACTCGAAGAGCTGTCAACATGCCATCTCCCGTGGTGGAAAACTCGCGGAAAATGACATGTCCCGATTGTTCGCCGCCTATCGATGCGTCCTGCCGAATCATCTCTTCGAGCACATATTTATCGCCAACCGGGGTGCGGAGCATCCGGATTCCCAAGGCATCCAAGGCCCGCTCCAACCCTAAATTGGACATGACAGTTGCGACCACGGTATCGCCCCGCAAAAGGCCATGGCTCTTGAGAGACCGCGCGGCAATTAACAAAACGTGATCGCCATCGATCACTTTGCCTGACTGCGAGACCAGAATGGCACGGTCGGCGTCGCCATCGAATGCAACACCGGCGCTTGCGCCCTCCTCTAAGACCCGCTCGCGCAATCGATCTACATGCAAGGCACCGCAATCTTTATTGATGTTCCGTCCATCGGGCGCGCAACCGATTACAGTGACCCGTGCGCCTGCTCTTTCAAACAGTTTGGGGGCAAGGAGGGAAGCCGCGCCGTTGCCGCAATCGATCACCAGACGCATGCCGTTCAGGCTGATCTTGAGGGAGGACAAAAGGTAAGAGACATAAGTCTCGCGCAGCGAAGGCTCTTCCTTCAGCTCAGCACCGCTTGGGCGCATGCCGGATTCCAGCATGCGAAAAATCTCTTCCTCTATCTGATGTTCTTCATCATCCGGCAGCTTATAGCCGGTGGCGCTGAAGATTTTGATCCCGTTATCCTGATACGGATTGTGCGAGGCGGAGATCATGACGCCAGCCGAAAAGGGCGTGGTCCTGGTGAGATGAGCCACACCAGGGGTGGTGATTACCCCGGCAAAGCGGCAAGTAACGCCTTCGGCCTCCAAGCCGGCGGCCAGCCAACCTGCTATTCGCGCACCGGATTCCCGTGTATCCATTCCAATGATGACTTCGGGAGCAGCGCCCCGCAGGTTCAAATCGGCACCGAGGGCCATGCCGCAGGCGTACACCGTCCGTTCATCCAGGGGAGGCTCCCCCGCTACGCCGCGGATGCCATCGGTTCCAAAAAGCTGTTTTGCCATTGTTGTGTTCGAGAATTATTTAAAAACCATTGTGACAGTAACGCGCGGTTCGGAGATGAATCTTACCTGGGTGCCCTGGAGGTATAGATCTACCTTGGCGACTGGCTTTAAAACATTGACTGCCGCAAGGTCGATGTTATCCGTGAAAGCCTCTTTCACTTTTCTGACTTCAGCTTCCGGCCCGGCGATTTCTTCGGTGGACGGCTGCACCGAAAAGCTTTGCAGACTTAGCCCTTTGGGCGGTTTGCCATGGAAAAGCACAGCGACGGGTACATGCCGATGTTCACTTCGTTCGAAATGAAAACGAATCTGCGCGGGAGACGCCCGTAGGAACTCAACCGCGCGGGGCAGGTTGGTTTCCGCGCGCGTGATGGTGAACGTGCGGTCGCCTGGCTCATGGACGCGGCTAAAATCGAGTGTAATCGCGGGCCGGGAATTGGCGAGATCACGCAATTGGCCGGAGGAGCCGCGTGCTTCCACCTGAACTGATTCCGCCACGCGCGTTGTGACCTCAATCCCGTCAGGCGGGTCTCTAAACTGGACCGGGACGCTAATTAAGGCGGACATCTCCGGCTCCGTGGCAACATTCATCCAAATAACGATGGCAAGGGAAAGCGAGAGAATGCGCCATCCAGGGTTCTTAATGATCCAGCGCCATACACGCTCGCGTTTCATTCGTGAAACACTCCCGCGTCCTTCTCCCGATTCAGAGAAACCGGTTCCTCCGGCCGCTGCGATTTGTAGAGGCCAACTCCAAAGTGCCGGCTGATGCGCTCATCCAATTGTTCCGCGTTCAGGTGGCGCTCAATTTCACCGAAGGCGGCGACAGACATCCAGCCGGTTTCTTCACTGACGATGAGAGAAAGGCAATCGGTTTCTTCAGTAATACCTATGGCTGCGCGGTGCCGGGTGCCGAGCTTGCCGGAAAGCGACGGGTTGGTACTGAGCGGAAGGAAACACGCAGCCGCGCTGATGCGGTCCTTCCGAATGAT
>JAYTGM010000118.1:0-2457 GCA_043733425.1 Terriglobia bacterium | reverse complement strand
GCTGGGCGTCGCGGTGATCGAGTTCGCAGATTATCTGCCCTTGTTGTACGAACGCGCCGATATCGACAGGGGTGCGAATCACGCGGCCAGCGACAGGCGGGGCGACGTTCGAAGATTCATCCGCCACAAATGTGCCGGTCTCATCGAACGTGGCCTGGACGTGACGCAGAGATGCCTCCGCAATTTTCACCGGAACGCGCTGTACGGCTTGCGGCTCCACAACCGCTTTTGGTTTGCTACATGCACAGAAGGCGGCGCATGCCATCACTGCAATTGCGTTAAGTCTCATTTCTTTTTTGGTTTTTGTAAGCCGTTTAGTGCGATACGGGTGAAGCTTTCGAGCGCCTCATCATCCGTGAAGGATTTTTCTTTGAAGGAGTGGACATAGGTTTGCTGAGCGTAGTGGAACGCCATCCCCACCACTGCGGTAAGAGCCGCCCTGGGGTTCACTTTGATGAAGCTGCCCTGTTTCTGGCGCCGCGCAAAATAGGCGCAGAATTCAGTGATCACCGCCTCCGTCACCTGGCACATATAGAGGAGCGCCATCTCATTCCGCTCCAATGCCGCATAGAGCATCAGGCGCTCGAACTGAGGGTCAATCCGGTGCGTTGCGATGATGGAGCCAATCAGGCGCCGGATCACTGCTTCGTCATCGTTGCTGGCCATGGCGGTACGCAACTCTGCAATCCACTCCGCGAAAAGCGGTGATTTGACCTTCCGATCAATGATGGCCGTATAGAAATCTTCTTTGGTGGCGAAATGACGGAAGATGACCGCCTCCGTGACGCCCGCGGATTTTGCGATCTCACGCGTGGTGGTGCCGTTGAAGCCTTTGCGGGAAAAGAGATCGACGGCAACTTCGATCAGTTGCTCACGCCGCTGCTGGCTTGCCAATCGAGTTGCCACACTGCATAGTAAGCAAGTACTTACTTACTTGTCAAACGAACTTGCGCTGAGGGAAGCGATGCTGAGGGTTGTATTTGCAAGCTTGGTCGAATGGAATTCTAATTCGGTATAGCTGCCCGACCGTCACCTCCCAGACCATCGCTCAGATAAATGATGGAAGCCCTGCGATGGTCGCCGTCGCAGAACTCAACACCTTGCTTGGAAAGAATAGGAATCCAGCAGTGTTTTGGGAGAACATTGGAAGCAAAATAGCCTTCACGCTGCTTTTGGCAACTGCTTTTGGCCCACTTCGGCATTTTAAATTGGCCCACCCTGGGTCAGCGGTTTCAGGCAGGGTTTTAAGCCTGTCCTGGGAACGTAAAACAGTGGCGGAAGCGGTGGGAATGTGGAAATGCCGCTGGTTTTTGCGGGATCTCCAAGGGTTGTGGGAATGTTGGGAAGCCTGCTTCCGGCTTTCCAGGCTTTCCATAGCCCGCCATTTCCACGGCTATTTTTCTATTGCGCGTCCTTCTTTCCGCTGCCTTTCGATAATTCGGCGAAAACGGTAGGATTCCGTGCCGGTCTCCAGAATGTGCGCCCGGTCGGTGATTCGATCCAGCAAGGCCTTGCAAAGTCTGGCATTCGGAATCACCTGCGTCCATTCCGAAAACGGCAGATTCGTCGTCAGCACAACAGCCGTTCATTCCGCCCGCTCCGCAATCACTTGGAACAGAAACTCGGCACCCACATCCGCAAGCGGCACATAACCCACCTCGTCTATGGCGATCAGATCGTACCGGATTCACCGCGCCATCACCCGGCGCAACTGCAACTGCTGCTTGGCTTCCACCAACTCATTCACCAGAGCTGCCGCCGTCGTGAAGCGGACACGGCGCCTCTGCCGGCATGCCGCCACGCACAAACCGATAAAGAGATGGGTCTTTTCAGTCCCGCAATCGCCGATCAACAGCACCGGCTCGGCGCGATCGATGTAACCGCCATCAGCCAGTTCGCGCAACTTGGCGGCATTCACCAGAGGTGCCTGGCTGAAGTCGAACTCTTCAAGTGTCTTCACCCGCGGCAGGCGGGCTTCCTTGATCCGCCTGTCAATCGTATTCTTCTTGCTCCCCACCGCTTCGCGCACCATGCGGCGGTGTACCTTCAATTTCTTCGAAACTCCGGCAATCGTTCTTATGCCGAACTCATACTCCCTGCGGATCTCTTCGAATAGCCTCACTTTCGATCTCCAGTTCAACGAGTTCCCCCGCTTCGGACTTGCGCCCGAATCAGAGTACCCATTCATTCAAAAGAGTGGGCCAAAGTAAATTGCCGAACTGGACCAAATTAGATTACCGAAATCATTCACGCCGAGCGGTGGAACAAAGCCGACGGCACTCAACGTGAGCGCGAGGGAGTAAAAGCCGTCCCTCTCTGCAGGTGTCGCAGTTAAGTTGAAGTTTGAGGCGGCTGTGGTGGCCGGTTCGTTAGAATCCGTTCGCCAAAATCATTTTTAAATAAGGACCTCACCGCCGTGAAAAACATATCATATGGCGAACAAGTCAGACATTTCTC
>JAYTGM010000117.1:0-2462 GCA_043733425.1 Terriglobia bacterium | reverse complement strand
GAACACTGGTCACGCAAATTTCGATGGTTTTGCCAAGCATCTTCCGGGCATTATCGACAACCACCATGGTACCGTCATCGAGGTAAGCCACGCCCTGGTTGTATTCCTTGCCTTCCTTCAGGATAAACACGCGCATGGTCTCGCCGGGCAGCACGACCGGCTTGAGGGAGTTAGCGAGTTCATTAATGTTGAGCACCTCTACGCCGCGCACCTGAGCGACCTTATTGAGGTTGAAATCATTCGTCACGATTTTGCAGTTATGAACCTTGGCGAGTTCGATGAGCTTCAGATCTACTTCCCGAACCTGCGGGAAATCTTCTTCGCTGATCTGAATTTCGAGGTTACTCATTTTCTGAAGGCGCTGCAGCACGTCAAGCCCGCGGCGGCCGCGGTTGCGCTTGGCGGAATCAGAAGAATCGGCCACATACTGCAGTTCGCGCAGAACGAACTGAGGGATGACGACTACACCATCGAGAAAGCCGGTTTCGGCAACATCGGCCACACGGCCATCGATAATGACGCTGGTATCCAAGATCTTAAAGGAACGCCTGGTTCCGCTAACTTCACCACCGAACACACCGCCCAGCGCCGATAAGTTGAGGAGGTCCCCTTTCCTGGCTCCGACAGATAACCCGAGATAGGCGAAAAACAGGAGCAGACTAACTTCAACGAAGTGCAGAGTGGTTGAGTTATCCGGGTTAACTTTAGACAACACAACCGCCATCAGAAAAGACACCGAACAGCCGATAATTACCCCGATGGAAGCACCGATAAGCCGTTTCAGTGTGAACCTTTCCAGGCGGATTTCGAAGAGAATGACGACGGCGGCAGCAAAAGCACCGCAAAGCATAGCGGCAAGCGGCTGCATCTGGAACGGGCGAAAGTAAAACCCGCACGCGCTGATAATGAGAACGAATACGATTCTAAATAGAGTCAGGTCCAACAAAAGTAACCTCTTTTGCGCGCTGACGACAACGGACGCTGCAAAATGTTAGCACGATGTACCGGCCCGTTACTTAGCCGGTGAGGATTTTACAAAACGAAGCCATTGTGCAGGATTGTGCATGATTCTCGTTTTTGAAAATGCAACTCACGCAGAGGCGCTAAGGAGATCAAAGGCGATTGTGCAGGATTGTGCATGATTTTCGATTTAGCGATTGTGCACAATGCCGAAGGCCCGCACGGGAAATGTGCCGAATCCGGCGACTTTGGGGGGGACGGCGAAAAAGCGGAAGCCTTCCGGCGGCGCGTGTTCCAGGCCGCAGAGGTGTTCCGCGATGGGAATCTCAGCTCCTAGCAGCCGGGAGTGGACCGGACGCGATCTTGTGCTGGTGTCGTCAATATTGTGGGAATCTATGCCGACGAGTTTTACTTGTGCTTCGGCAAGGAGGCCGGCTGCGTCTTCCGTGAGGTAGGGGTGGTTTTCGAAATAGCGGTCAGTTCGCCAGTGTTGGGACCAGCCGGTGTGAATCAGAACGGCGCGGTTGCTTAGCGGGAGATTGCGGAAGAGGTCGGCGTCGATTCGCCGGGTGGTTGTGCGGATTACGATGGCTTCCAGGTTTGCGAGGTTTTCTAGGGGGAGTTGGGAGAGATCTTTTCCATTTGGGTAGCGATGGAAGGGGGAATCGACGTAGGTGCCGGTGTTCGAGACCATATCGATGCGGCCGATCTGGAATTCCGTACCCGGGGTGTAAAATTCGCGGGACTTTTCGCGGGTTAGGTAATCGCAGATCACGGGCGCGGGGAGGCCTTTGTAGGTGATCATGCCGCTTTCAATGGTGTGGCTGAAATCGAGGAACATATTGCTGCCGTTTTCATTCAAGCACGGGCGCTGGCGCACCCGCTTACCGGCCATGGGCCGACGCTACGTATTCATGGTGAAAAGAAAGATTTGAGAGCTGTGACCGTCAAACGTGGAGCTTGATTGCGGGGTCACCGTGGAGGATGTAGTTGCGGGCATCGTTGCGAATGGTCCATAGGTTTGCGGCTTGCCGGTCAAGGCCGCGGCGCGTACGCATCTTTTGCAGAATGTCGGCCAGAGGAATCGTGAGGGCTGCCCAGCGGAGATTGAACTGATCGGTTGCGCTGCCCAGGCGATAGCCACTCATGATTTTTGTGATGACGTCGCGGAAGCTCTGGTTCTGTGGCGGCTCGCCGTCGACGTTATAAGCACAGCTCCATGCGCGGTCGATGTGGCCTAAGACCGCAAGTGCTCCATTTTCGCGACCGAGCAGCGCCTGGGGCAGGCGCGACATCATGGGCGCGGGAGAGATGGCAACCTTTTTCTGAAGGTTGAAGGTATCGTTGCTGGGCCAGCCTACTCCGTAGCAGGCCATCAGGAAATACACCATGCCGTGGACCTTCGTGTTAGCGGGCAGATCCGCAGCCGAGTAATAACATTCGGGCAGTGGCGGGGATAGCCAGTTCTGACAAACGATGGAACCTTGCTGATCGGCGAGGTT
>JAYTGM010000116.1:0-2462 GCA_043733425.1 Terriglobia bacterium | reverse complement strand
TCCGGAATAGTTCATTCAATGCCGCGTCCAGTTGAAGAATGCGGGGGTCCGTGGCGACAGAGACGTTCATGCTGTCTTCCAAAGGCACTTTCTCCGCGTTGCCGCCACGCTTCTGCCGGTGCCTTTCCTTCGCGTGATCCACCAGGATTCGGCGCATCACCGTCGCCGCTACCGCAAAGAAATGCTTGCGGTCAGCCCACCGGTTATCCGCCGAAGCAAGGCGCAAGTACGCTTCATGGACCAGCGCTGTCGGTGCCAATGTATGGCCGGAGCGCTCCGATTGCAAATGTCTTGCCGCCAGCCGCCGGAGTTCGTTATACACAAGAGGTACCAGTTGTTCAGTCGATCCCTGGACGCTGCTTTCTTCGCAACCCTCCCCTTCTTCACCCATTTGGCCCGATGTTAGCATTACAAAGTGAAGAGCTTCCCCCCAGATGTCCTCCCGCCCAATCTCATGCGTTGGGAACGGGTCCAGGAATTGTTTCACGCGGCGTCCGAACTTCCGCCGGAGGCAGCCTCTTCCTTTCTCAACGAAGCCTGCCCTGACGAGCCCGATCTTCGTTCCGAAGTAGAGCGGCTGCTCAATCTTTCTCCTGATACCAGCCTCACAAGCGCAGTCTACGAAGAAAGCGCTCTGCTCTGTAACCGGGCGGGCTTCCACTCGGGAGATCAAATGGGTGCTTACACCATCGAAAGGGCGATCGGGCGCGGCGGTATGGGGGAGGTCTATTCCGGCTTCCGCGGCGACGGGCAGTACCGGAAACACGTCGCCATTAAGCTGGTCCGGCCAGAGATATCCGGCGTGGAAGTGTTGCAACGGTTCCGCACGGAACGCCAAATCCTCGCCAATCTCGATCATCCCAACATCGCGCGTCTTCTTGACGGAGGAATGACCCCCTCCGAATCTCCCTATCTGGTGATGGAATACGTCGACGGCAAGCCGCTCGATCTCTATTGCGACACCGCCGGTTTGTCCCTGCGCGAGAGGTTGCGGCTGTTTCTTCCTATTTGCTCCGCCGTACAATTTGCGCATCGCTCGCTTGTCATCCATCGGGATCTGAAGCCCTCGAACATTCTCGTCACCCTTTCTGGAGTGCCCAAGCTGCTCGATTTCGGAATTGCGAAGTTACTGGCTCCCGGAATGGAATACGATTCCGTCCCCGTCACCTTGCTGAATACCCAGCCTATGACGCTGGAGTTCGCAAGCCCCGAACAAGTGCGTGGAGAACCTTCTACCGCCGCCACCGATATCTTCGCCTTGGGCATTCTGCTCTACAAAATTCTCAGTGGCCAGCGGCCCTATGAGACTTCCGATACGCACCCCGCCGAAGCCCAGCGCCGCATCTGCGAAGAAGAACCCCCCAACCCCAGTGTTCACAATCCCTTAATTGGACGCGAGTTGGATGCCATCATTCGCATGGCAATCCGCAAGGAACCCACCGCGCGCTATAGCTCCGTGCAAATGTTGTCAGCCGACATCAAGAATTTGCTCGATGGATTCCCCGTCGCCGCCGCCAAAGGAAATGCCCAATACCGCGCCCTGAAGTTTTTCCGGCGTCACACCTGGGGCGTTGGTTTGGGTGCGGCTGCCATGGTGACGGTAATCGGCTTTGGAATCGGTATGGCCGTGCTTGCCTCCCAATACGCGCGCCAGCGCGACCTGGCCAAAGTGCAGAAAATGCGCGCCGAACAGGTGGCCACCTTTCTCACCGGCATGTTCCACGCCTCAGACCCCTTTCAGGCGAAGGGGGGAGTGGTTACCGCGCGCCAGTTGCTGGACATCGGTTCCGCGCGCATGGATCATGAGCTCCAGAATCAACCCGCGGTGCGCGCCAGACTTCTTGAAACAATGGGCGTTGCCTACCAAAACCTGGGCGTCTTTTCACGGGCGGAGGAACTGTTCCGTGCCAACGTGCAAAACGCTAAGGCCACTTACGGACCTGTTGCGCCAGAGACTGCCCAAGCGCTCCGCTACCTGGGCGACACCGAACGGCAGATGAGTAAAATGCCGGAAGCGGAGAACAATCTGCGCGCGTCGCTTGCCGTTCTGGATGCGCTGCCGCATAGCAGTGATCTGGAAAAAGCGCACGCGCTGAATGACCTGGGGCTTGTGGTCCAGAGTGAGGGCAAACCGCGGAACGCGGAGAGCCTGATTGCCCGTGCGATCCAGCTTTCCAGCCGATTTCCGGCGGAAGCTTCCGAAACTCTGGCCATGAAAAGCAACCTGGGCAGCATCCAGGGGGATTTGGCCCGCTACGGCGATGCGGAAAAAACATTGCGGCAAGTGCTGCTGGAACGCCGCCGCCTGCTGGGCGAGAATCACCCGCAAGTAGCCACCAGCTCCATGCGGCTGGCTTATTTGTTGGAGCGGGAAGGCTCTTATGCGGAAAGCGAACGCCTGGAACGGGAAGCCCTCAGCCTATTTCAGCGGGCCGTGGGCGACCAACACTTCGATTACCTGA
>JAYTGM010000115.1:0-2463 GCA_043733425.1 Terriglobia bacterium | reverse complement strand
AAATTATGGATCCCACGGGGGCACCCGTACCCGGTGCTGAGGTCGTCGCCACTAACGTTGGCACCGGTCTGAAATACCCGACAAAAAGTCTTGATTCCGGCGTCTACCAGATCGGCGGCTTGCCCTTCGGCCGCTACGATCTGATTGTTGCAGCTACCGGCTTCAGCCGCCTGTCCCGCCCCCAAATCGAAGTAAGTATAGGCCAGACTGTCACGCTGACCTTCACGTTGCAACTGGGGCAGGTGGATCAAACGATCGAAGTCAGCGCAGCGCCCACCCCTGTCGATGGCTCCACCGCTACCGCTTCCACGGTGATCTCTCCCCAGCAGGTTATTGACCTTCCATTAGCGATCAGCGGCAACATGCGCAACCCGGAATCATTTATCCTGCTCACGCCAGGCGTCAGTGGCGATACTGGCAACACCCAGATCAACGGGTCCCCATCGCGCGCCAAAGAAGTAGTCTTCGATGGTGGAACTGCTTCCGGCCCGGAGAGTGGCGGCACCCTAGCCACTTACCCCTCTGTCGAGGCGATTGGCGAATTCAAACTAGTCAGTAACACCTTCAACGCGGAGTATGGCCGCACAGGCGGCGGCTTCGAAATTTTCACCACGAAATCCGGCACCAACAACTTGCATGGCGCTGCTTACGACTATCTCCGCAACGACGCCTTCGATGCGCGCGGTTTCTTCTCCAGGACCACTCCGGTGAACCGCCAAAACGAATTCGGGGTCAATTTGGGCGGGCCTATTTACATACCTAAGGTTTACAACGGCCGCAATCGGAGTTTCTTTTATTTCGTATATGGCGGCTTCCGCTACCGCGCCGGGCAGACAAATAATCTAATTTCGGTGGCCCCTACCTCATTCAAGGCGGGTGATTTCTCCAGGCTCGTAGACCGAAACGGAAACATTGTGCCAATCTTTGATCCAGCCACTACGCGCACCGTTAGCGGGGTGATCATTCGCGATGCCTTCCCCGGCAACATCATTCCCCAGAGCCGATTCAGCAATGTTTCTAAGAATATCCTGCCCTACCTGCCCCTTCCTACGAACTCCGCGCTGTCCGGCAACTTCCTCACCGTTGGCGCGCAAACTTTCGATCGGAACCAATACGATTTCAAGCTCGATCACAGCTTCAGCGATACCAATCGCCTCTCGGCATTCTTTTACATCAACCGGGAAAATTCCATCGATCCACTGTTGCTGCCCAACCCGCTCAGCGGAGCGCTTAACCAGAGCCGCCCCACTCTGTGGATTCGTCTGAATCACGACTTCATCTTTTCGCCTTCCACCCTCAACCACTTCACTGGGTCTCTCACGCGCGAACCACAGATCTGGCACAAGCTTTCCGCCGACCAGGATTTTCCGCAAAAGCTCGGTCTACCCAGCGTCAACACGGGTTACGGCAATGCTTTCCCTCTAGTAACGTTCTCCAACGGCTTCGCCACCCTCGCCGACCAAAGCAAGACCGATGGCCAACAGGTGAATAACAGCCTGGAGTACACAGACACCGTGAGCCGCACCGCAGGTAAGCATTCGCTGCGCTTCGGCGCGGATGCTCGCTGGCTACGCACCAATGGTGCCGATTACGCTGGCACGCAGGGTCAGTTCGGGTTCAACTCCAATGAAACCGCGCTGCCCACGAATGCCGCCGTAACCGGCAACGCGTTCGCTAGCTTCCTGCTCGGACTGCCCGATACCGCATCGAATCGGTTCCTAATTGTGGTGCCCGGTGACCGCTACAAATACGCTGCCTTCTTTGCGCAGGACGATTGGAAAGTAACACAGAAGCTGACCTTGAACTATGGCTTGCGTTACGAAATCTACTGGCCCAAAACGGAAGCTCACGATAACATTTCTGCATTCGATCCGACGATTGCCAATCCCGCCGCTGGTGGACACCTGGGGGCGATCGCGTTCCTCGGAAACGGTGCGGGCCGTAATGGGCGAACCAGCTTCGCCGATACCTATTACAAGAACCTAGGGCCCCGCTTCGGGTTCGCGTATGGCTTTAATCAAAAGACAGTGATTCGTGGCGGATACGGTCTGTACTACGCCCTCGGGAACGCCAACGCGGGTTTGCGCGCCTCTCAGAACTTCTCTTATGGCTTTAATCCCAGTTCCTCACTTTCTTCGACCGATGCTGGCGTCACGCCCGCATTGCCCAACTGGGATACCGGGTTTCCGCCGATCGCTCTTACTTCTACCATCAATCCCAGCGTGCAGAACGGGTCGGCCGTCAACACAGTCCTGCGAAGCGATGGCCGCCCACCGTACTCCCAAAACTGGAGCTTCGGCGTGCAGAGAGAACTGCCTTTTTCGATCCTGGTGGAAGGCAGCTATGTGGGCGTGAAAGGCACGCGGCTGGGAACCAACTTAATCGATCTGAATCAGGTGGACCCGAAGTACCTCGGCTTAGGTAGCCTGCTAACGCAGCAGGTCACCTCTATGCAGGCTGTAG
>JAYTGM010000114.1:0-2464 GCA_043733425.1 Terriglobia bacterium | reverse complement strand
ACAGGAGCACCGGCGAGTGAAGCAACGGCTTGGTCCGATGCTCGGATTGAAGAGCTTCCGAACCGCGGCTATCGGAGCGTGTCAACAAGAATGAAGATCGTGAAACACGGCCCGCGTATCACCTGGACGCCTTTACTGGCCCTCACTGCGGGCGGCACGCTCCTCCGCATCTTTCATCTGAATTCCGATCTGTGGCTGGATGAAATCGGTTTGGCGTACGGAGAGGATGTCAAGGTTTGATCTCCCATATTCCTCGACCGTTGAGTGCCGCGCGCAGCATACTCGCAAGATCTTCCATGCTTAAGCGAAGAGAAAGGAGGGTAAATTTAAAGGATCAAGGACATTGGGATGTCACTGCGGGCCGCGGCGGTTCGCGCGGCCTGCACCTCTTCCGCATCGGCGATTCCAACCTGGCGCCTGAAACCGTGGTCAACGGCATCAAGGTGTATCAGCCACAGCTGGGCCGCAGGAACCCGAACTTCACCACCATCACGCAGCGCATCACTGACGCTCAGTCGTTCTATAATTCCCTACAGCTAAGCGCCGTCAAGCGCTTCCCTCACGGTCTGCGGGCCCAAGCCTCCTAAATGTTCTCCCGCAGCGTCGATGATTCCAGCGGCAGCAACTCGCGGGACTACGTCAACAACGTCAACTACACGGTTCTGGAAGGATTGAAGCAAACGATGGGGTGGTCACGGGCGGAAGTTTCATCCTTAAAGCTGAGGGTGTACGACAGCATCCAGAGTTGTAATGCGAATACGGCGCCCGGCATGAAAGCCAGATCAGCCAAAGACTACCGAAAATAGAGCGGAGGCTAATGGGAAAATTTCGTCTGTTTGTGATTGCGTTCGCCTTGAATCTGGTGTGGGAGATGATCCAGATGCGGGAATATGCAGGCTTGTCCGGAATATCTTTCGGTTCTACCGCGGCTTGCTCAGCCGCAGCGATTGGGGACAGCGGATATGTTCTCCTGCTGTACTGGTCGGGCTCCATCGTTACCGCCGATCAAACATGGATTTGTCGAATGACACCACTTCGTCTTGGGGCTATCGTGGCTGTCGGGTTTTTGATCGCCGTGATTATGGAACGCGCCGCACTCTTCATTTCATGGTGGCAATACGCCGCTTCAATGCCCCGTATCCCGGTGTTAAGCGTTGGGTTGTGGCCTGTTTTGCAGCTGATGACGGTACCTCTCGCAGTGTTCTGGGTTGCTAAGCACTGGACAACATCAGGGCAGGAGTGAAAAGCCCTTCAGGATAGTGATACAGCCGGTTGGAAGTGATAGAAATCTGCCGGGTCATATCCGCAACGCGAGCGTGCGGAGAGAAGAGCAAATAATGCGCGTATGGGAATCCAACTGGCCGGCAAAGATTGGCAGGAGCGGCTCATCTGCCAATCGATACTGACATTAACCGTGATGAAAAATTTTAGAGGTCTGCTGTTTCGCGAAACCGACTCGGTTCATGTCACTTGGCTTCAGGTGGCCATAATCCACGCAGATTGACAGCTGACACTCAGCCAATTTGCCAACTTCTCCGGCTGGCGTTATCCCACCGTTAAGGCCCACTAGTAAAATCTGAGCCAAGCTTCTCATTTTGCTATTTCCAACCCTACAGGCGAGAGACTACGGCGAAACCCGCCACAAGGTGGAACAATATTTTGAGGAATATAGAACCGCCCGAATCCACCGAACTAGCTTTTTTAACAAAGACCTGATCTGCAGGTTTACTGAAGGTCGGCTTCGGAGGGCACGGGGACAAGAGTCCGGGTGTCGGTGGTCATCGGCGCGGTCAGATCGCCCCAGGTGCACCGCCATTCGTTGAAGGTAGTTTGATAGCAAATACCCTTGTCGTTCTGGTTTATCGTCCGACGGCAGAGAGAAGCCTTTGACGCCGGATAGGCACCTGGCAGAGAACACTGATAGATGATAGAATTCCCGCGGATGTCGTAGACCTGCTTGTGAGGGTCTATCTGTTCAAAGCTGTCGCGCACGTGTTCATACGGACGACCGTTCGAGACCTGGACCTGGACATGGCTAACCAGATAAAGATTGTCGCTTCCGCCCTGATATTCCTTCTCGTAACCGCAGATTACGTGGGCGCGAGCTTCAGCGGCCGAAATCGGCCCGCGGCTCGGCTGAGACGTGCTGGAGCAACTCCGCGGGCCGGGCGCACCGAACTTTGTGCCGATGGCCGCATCCCGGGTGAGGGTCGCTCCCCCACCCTCTTCGCCATGCGCATCCGCAGCACCGCACGCCGCAAGCACAACCAACAGCGCCGCGCTGATACCGATCGCCAGGAGTCTGTTCATTGGTTCACCCCAAACCCGCCGAAGGTTCACGTTGAAACGAAAGTCGCCGCCATGTGGCTCGCCGTTGCGGGAGCTGTGAGCAACGCCTCCACCGTCCATTTCTGCGCTACCCTTCTTACGGGAATTTTCATCTGGGACTATGAGCGTCATATAG
>JAYTGM010000113.1:0-6951 GCA_043733425.1 Terriglobia bacterium | reverse complement strand
GATAGCGAAGGGGCGGCTTTCAACGCGGAAGAGCCAGATGTTTTTTGGATGGTGGAGTTGATGGAGGCGTGGTTTCTTGCTGATCGGGACTCGCTTAGCCGCTTTTATGGAAGAGACGCGAATTTGGGTGTACTCCCCCGATCGCAAAATGTTGAAAGGATTCCGAAGGCCGATGTGATGAATTCTCTTAAGGAACTTACCCGCACCACAAAGAAGGGTAGGTATCACAAGACTGTGCATGCGCCGGAGTTGTTGAAACAATTGGATACGGAGCGAGTGCGAAAGGCTGCGGAGAATTGCGGCCGCATGTTTCGAGAGATTGAGCGCAGGCTGTCGGAGCTGTAACGCTAGACATACTTAAAGCTTACGGGGAAAATGAATTCATGCTCCGTCGGTTGCATGTACCGCTTCTAAAACCTGAGGATGTCATTCCCCACCTTGCAAAGCAGGAGGTTCATTGGCGGGCTGGATACTCTGCTCAAGAACTCGCGGTTGCATGGTCGACGGCCGGAAACAATTTTCCCCCAACAGTGCGCAACGTTCTCAACACGGCGCCCGAATACGTTAACGCGGAGTTTGTCGACGGGTTTTTCGAGCGCGAAGTGGAACTAGGTTCGCCGGGACGGAACAGTCAGACGGACCTGATGGTGATCGCGGGATTGCATGACGAACTCGCGACCATTGCCGTTGAAGGAAAGGTGAACGAGTCGTTCGCTGAACTCGTTGCGGATTGGAATGGAACTCCCGGAAAGCAGCACCGTCTCAATGTTCTTTGTGGAACTCTGAAGCTTGACGTGTCGGGAGTCGGAGGCATTCGTTATCAACTGCTTCACCGAACAGCCTCGGCTATTTATGAAGCAAAGCGGTATCGATGCCGGCACGCTTTGATGCTGGTCCATTCTTTCAGTTCTACTCATCGCTGGTTCGAGGATTTCGCCAACTTCTCAGCTGCATTGGGAATTCCCGTGCATCAACCTAATCTGTGTTCCCAGGCGAAGGAATGCGACGGAGTAAACCTTCGCCTTGCATGGGTGAACGATACTCCTCAGGGGCTTTGAAAGGTGAGCAGGGTCGGAAGATGCTAGCGAATCGTGCAATGGACATATGGTTTCAAGCAGTTTGGGATGGGAAAGACGAGCGCTTGACGAAGTGGCATGTTATGTGACACATTGGTGCTATGGAGACGATTAACCTTCGAGAGTTGCGCGATACCAGACACCTCAAGGCTTTGCTTCGGGCGGGTGAGACGGTGGAATTGCGGGAGAGGAATACGGTTTTGGGGCGGATTGTGCCCGTGGGACGCGAAGCGCCACCGTTGCCGGATTTCAGGGCGAGGGCTAAGGCACTTTTCGGGGATCGCCTGTTGCCTGGAGCCGATCTTCTTATTGAAGAGCGGGAAAAAGAGCGGTACTGATCGGCATGGCAATGTCGGTATATGCCGATACCAGTGTTTTTGTGTCGGTTTACCTTCCGGACAGACACTCCGAAGAAGCAACACGCTTCTTAGAAGAGGGGCATAAACTCTGGCTAACTCCGTTGCATCGGGCCGAGTGGGCGCATGCCGTTTCACAGCATGTGTTTCGCGGCGATTTGTCTCAATCGGAGGCGCAAAAGGTTTATGGTGAGTTCGAATCAGACCGCCAATCTGGATTATGGCTGGTTGGGGAACTTAAGCCAGTCGTGTTCGAGATATGCTTCGATCTTGCGCGGCATTTTGTGCCCATGATGGGCGGAAGAACTCTGGACAGCATACACGTGGCGTCGGCGATGGAACTTCGGGCGGAGGGTTTTCGAACCTTTGACGAGCGGCAAGCGCGGATTGCTAGAGCAGTGGGACTGAACGTGTTGTGATGCGGTTTTTGATCAAGCCACGCTGAAATCGATAAAGCCGCGTTGCGGGTCAGCGCTGAGCAGCGTGACTTTGACCTGATCGCCGACATCGAGGCCGGCTTCATGGCGCATGACGCGACCTTCGACGGGCGGATCGAAGACACGGACGTAAACGCCTTTATCGCTGACGCCGGTAATCACTCCGTTGAATGTTTGGCCGATGCGGGGCTGGAGTGCCACGGCGGAGACGCGCTTCATCATGTTGCGTTCCACTTTGCGGGCGGCGTTTTCTTTCGCCGTACAATTGGCGGCAATCCCGAAGAGTTCCTGATCGGAATAGGGCGGCGGCTGTTTCGCCATGAGCGCTTTGATCAGGCGCTGCGTAACCAGGTCGGCAAAGCGGCGATTCGGGGCGGTGGAATGCGTGTAGTCCTGTGCGGCCAGGCCGAAGTGTCCTTGGGAAGCTTCGCCGGCGCGTTGCAGCACGTATTCGCCCGGGCCCATTAGCTTGATCACTGCTAAAGAGATGTCTGGGTAATGGATGGGGTCCGCGGCGCGGCGGCGCTGGAGGAAAGCGGCGAGGGCACCGGAATCCGGACTGTCGGGGAGGTTTTCCTGATAGCGTTTGGCGAGTTCGACGATGCGAGCCCAGCGTTCCGGGGATTTTACGACGCGGCGGATGGACGAAGCGCCACTGCCCGTGATGGTGCGCGCCATTACTTCGTTCGAGGCGACCATGAAATCTTCAATAAGATCGTTGGCGCGGGTTTTCTGTTGGGCTTTGACGCTTTGCACCTGTCCGTCAGTAACGATTGCTTCGGCTTCCGGGCGGTCAAACTCCAACGCGCCTAAGCGGTGGCGTTGCTCCCTTAGAGCGGTGGCGGCTTCGTCCTGGAGCTTCAATTGGGCTTGCAGGTCAGGCGAGGCCGCGACCTTCGGATCCGGGGCGGCGCGGCCCTCGAGCCAGGCACCTACGGCGTTATAAGTCAACTGCGCCTTATTGCGTACAAGCGCCCGGTAGACTTTGGGCGCGGAGAAAGAACCGTCGGCGGCAACCAGGAACTCAATCACGAGCGAGGCCCGGTCGCCGTCTTCGTTGAGTGACGTGAGGCCGGTGGAGAGCTCATCCGGGATCATGGAAAAGTTGTGGCCGGGCGTGTAGACGGTGGTAGTTTGCGCGGCGGCGTGCTGGTCAATCACTGAGCCCTTGGGAACCGCGGCATCGACATCGGCAATACCCACCATGACTCGGATTCCAGCGGGAGTGCGTTCCGCTACTTCGATCTGATCGAGGTCGCGCGAGGTGTCGTTATCGATGGAAGACCAGGTGAGATGGCGAAGATCCGGAAGGTCCGGAGAGGGAGTGGGGGCGGGGGCAACGCGGAGGGCGCTCAGTTGCTGCTCAGTTCCAGGGAGGAAATCGGGTTGGAACCCGTCATTGAGCATTTCGGAACGGGCGGCGGCAGCCAGATCAAAGTGAGTGCTGTGCATGAAGCCTGCAGGCTAGCACGGGCACGGGTACAGCCGGGGTGGGCTAAGCCTGTGGCAAGCTGAGGCCCCGCAGGTTCTTCCATTAAGCTTTACGTTTTCTTGCGACGGGCCGAGAAAGCAAGTATCAGGCCGGTACCGCCGAGAATCATTTCGGCGGATCGTCCCGAAACCTACCCTTTGTGGGACGCTTGAGGTTGCGATTTGAAGGTTCCTTCCTTGCCTCCCTTGATGCGGATGCCGCCACTTTTTTCCGCCGTTGAGAGGGAAGACGCTTGACAGTATGCATGTGGCATCGGCCCTGGCACTGGGTGCGGAAAGATTTGGGACTTTCGATCAACGTCAAGCTTGGTTCGCGAGGGCGGCAGGCTTAACCATGATTGAAGCGTAGACTGGAAGCGGTTTCGGGCAGCACGACGCCGCTTGAATGGTATGGAGCTTGCGAGATAGCACCGTAATGCGCCTGATTGTCATGCTGACCGTGTTCTGCTTTCTGGGCCACGCACAGTTCAAAAGCTCCACTTCATTGGTGATTGCCCCTACTGTAGTGAGAGATTCCGCCAAGGCCTTTGTGGATGGCCTGGCGGCGGAAGACCTGGCCCTTTTCGACAACAATGTGCAGCAGGAGATACGGATGGAATGGATGGAATATCCGATCGATTTAGTGGTGGCTGTGCAGACCAGTGCGAATTCCGGTGCGGTGATTGACAAGTTGGGGGGCATTGGAATTTTGCTCACGCAACTGGTAGCTGCGAATGGAGGCGAAACAGCGGTGATCTCTTTTAGCGACGAAGTTAAGATTCATCAAAGTTTTACCGGCAATCCGGATGCAGTGACTCATGCGATCAAGATGTTGCGCAAGGAGGGCAGCAATGCTCACCTGCTGGATGCGTTACGCCAGGCGGAAACGATGCTGGATGCGCGGCCGCCAGGACGCCGGCGTATCGTCTTCATAATTGCGGAAAAGCGCGACCGGGGCAGCAAAACGCAGTTGGTAGAGGTTGTTGAGGCACTTCAGCGATTCAATACAGCGGTTTATTGGATTACCTACTCGCCTTTCCTGCAGCCGTTCACGGTAAATAACAAGATTGCCGAGGACTTGAAACCGGAAGCGGAACGAATCAAATTCAGGAAGTGTGCCCTCTGCCCGGGTCCGGATGAAACGCCTGTCCCCTTCGACATTGGACCGGGCGGAGGAATCTACGCCTTGGGTGAACTGATGCGCCTTTCCCTGCCCGATTTTGCCGTGTTGTTTACCAGAACAACCGGCGGCCGGATGCTGAACTTCGTCAAGAAGGGTGCATTGGAGGAGGCTGTTCAATTGATTGGGGAAGAGATTCACCGGCAATATATCTTAAGTTTTCAGCCGAAAGCGGACCGAACCGGTTCTTTTCACTCCATCAAAGTTTCAGTAAAAAACAGGCCGGAACTGAAGGCGAGTACGCGGGCGGGATATTGGGCAGTACAGTCGCTTAAGGAGTGGTAAATGACCGTTGAGCCGATTCGGAAAGTGCTGCCTTATTTATCTATTGTCGTGGTAATTGCGGCGATTTATGTGGCTTATACGTTTTATGCGCGCCACGACAGCGATCAACGCCTGCAGCGGGAAGAAGTGGCGAAAAAGCGCGCCTCCGATGAGGACACTTTGAGGCGGATTGGGGGGCCGGAGATGAAGATTTCGAGCTTCTATGCCACCCCCAACGTGATCGGCAAGGGGCAAACGGCGCAGCTCTGCTATGGCGTGACGAATGCGGAGAAGGTGGAACTGGCGCCGCCGGTGGAGCGTGTCTGGCCTTCGCTGTCGCGGTGTTTCGAGGTTTCCCCGCGTGCGACCACACGTTATACACTGAGCGCGTGGGACAAAGAGAGCCATTCGGCGCAGCAATTCACGGAAATCGCGGTCCGGTAGGCCGAAACTATTCTCCACGTTTTGCGCGGCGGAGCGTCAACCTTGTTTAAGGGACCAAAAGTGGATCTTGCCCTGGGAACCGCGCCTGGCAGCGCGGCCCTTTCTACCGAAGAACAACGCAGCCGGTTCGTAGAAGATAATCTGCGCCGGATTTTCCTGCAGATTTACCGGATGGTGGGGAATGTGGCGGATGCGCAGGATTTGGCGCAGGAAGCCTTTATTAAAGCCCTGCAGCGGCAGGAGCAGTTGCAGGATCAGCAGAAGGCGGCGCACTGGCTATCGCGGATTGCAACGAATACGGCTCTCGATTTTCTGCGGCGGCATGGACGGGTATCGTTTTGCGAGATCGATGAGGCTCCGGAGAGCCATAGCGATAGTCCGGAAGATTTGCTGTTGCAGAGCGAATATCACGAGTATCTGCAGGACGCCTTGGGCAGCCTGACTCCACGGGAACGAGCGGCGTTCGTGCTGCGGGATCTGGAAGATTTGCCGGCGGAAGAAGTGGCGCACCGGCTTGGGTGTTCGCAGGCCACGGTACGGTCCCATATTGCGAACGCGCGGATCAAGTTGAAGAAGTACATGGCGAGACGAAAACGATGAACCGACAGTTGACCCACCCCTCCGAAACGGATCTGGCGCTCTATGCCGGCAGCGATCTGGGATGGTTGCGGCAGTTTCAGGTGAACCGGCATGTGCGCGATTGCAGCGAGTGTAATCAGATGGCGGGGGAATTTTCGCAAATTCGCAGTACGCGGAACACTCTGCCGGAAGTGAACTGGAACCGGATGGCGCTAGAGATGAAAGCAAATATCCGCCTGGGGCTGGCAGCGGGTGAGTGCGTCGGTTTCCGGCCTGTGAAGAGGGCGACGGTTTCTGGACAGCGGTTGGTTTTTGCGGGTGCCTTATTGACTGTGCTGTTTGTGGTTGGCGTGTGGGTGGGCGGGCCTGCTTTGCGGACTGACTTTTTGCAACGGATCTCATCGGGCTCGCTGCAACGCACGGCATTGGGAACGGTGCTTGAAGGATCTGGCAGCGGCATACAGGTGCGCGGCATGCGGCAGACTTTGCGGATTCTGAACCCTGCGGCGATGAATGTGGTTTATAGCGTGGGCGCGCAGGGGGAATTGCGGGCGCGTTCGCTGGACCCGGAAACGGGCAACGTGGCGATTACACATGTTTATGGCGACTAAGTTTGCGGTGGTGGGGATGGCTCTGCTGGGCTCGCTTGCGTTCGCGCAGGAGGGTCCGCTGGACCCGTATAGTTCGATCAAGTTTAACTTGCCACCCAACTCGCCGGTGTCGATGATGTCGGCGACTTATGGTGATTCGCGGGCGACGGCGCGTGGCGGCGCACTGGTGCTGGATCTGCATATTTCGCTCTCGTTGCGGAATCAGGATTCGAAGCGGATTCGCGGGATTACAGTGTTGATATCGGCGCAGGAATCGGCTCCGGGCGGGCGGGCTTCGTATTCGGTGCCCACTTTGGATGTGCGGCCGGGAGAGACATTTCCTCTGAAGATCGATGTGCAGTTGATACGGCCGGTGCAGGGCGGGGCGGGTCCACTGGTGCAGGTTTCGCTGGATGGGATTCTGTTTGAAGGGTTACAGTTTTTCGGGCCGAACAAGTTGAATTCGCGGCGGACCATGACGTTTTGGGAAATGCAGAATCAGCGCGACCGCACCTATCTGAAGCAGGTGCTGGCTACGCGGGGTGCCGGGGCACT
>JAYTGM010000112.1:0-17424 GCA_043733425.1 Terriglobia bacterium | reverse complement strand
CTGACCGTACTTGTTCCGGCGTGCGGCCAAAAGCGAGAGCTTCCGCCTGCGCAAACACGTTGGCCAGCAACAAATCGTGATGTTCGCCCAGCGGGTTGAGAGGATGCGCGAACCCGATAAAATCGCACGGGATGAGCCTGGTGCCCTGATGGATGAGCTGGTAGAAAGAGTGCTGCCCGTTGGTACCTGGTTCGCCCCAGTAGACGGGCCCCGTCTGGTAATCGACCCGATCGCCCTTGAGAGTGACATGTTTGCCGTTGCTCTCCATGGTCAGTTGCTGCAGGTATGCGGGAAATCGTTTCAGGTATTGCTCATACGGCAACACTGCTACCGTCTGCGCATCAAAGAAATCGCTGTACCAGACCGCAAGCAAACCCATCAGGACGGGCAAATTCTCTTCGAACGGCGCTTTGCGGAAGTGTTCATCCATTGCGTGGAAGCCGGCAAGCATCGCATGGAAATGTTCGGAACCTACTGCGATCATTGTGGACAGACCGATCGCGGAATCCATTGAATAGCGGCCCCCAACCCAGTCCCAGAAGCCAAACATGTTGGCGGTATCTATCCCGAACTCTTCGACCTTCGCGGTATTGGTGGAGACGGCGACGAAATGCCGTGCAACCGCCTTATCATTTTTTAAGGCATTGAGAGCCCACTGGCGAGCCGTGTGAGCATTGGTCATTGTCTCGAGCGTTGTGAACGTTTTGGAGCAGACGATGAACAGGGTCTCCTCAGCATTCAGATCGCGCGTTGCCTCGACAAAATCGGTGCCATCCACATTCGAGACGAAGCGAAACGTGAGATCGCGCTGGCTGTAATACTTCAGTGCCTCGTAAGCCATGACGGGACCAAGGTCGGAACCGCCGATACCGATGTTAATTACATTGCGAATACGCTTGCCCGTATGGCCTTTCCAGTTGCCGCTGCGAACCTTGCCCGCAAACGCGGCCATTTTGTCGAGAACTGCATTGACTTCGGGAACTACATCCTTGCCATCGAGCAGGATTTGCTCACCCTTTGGAGCCCGCAGAGCCACGTGCAGAACTGCCCGCCCCTCGGTGACGTTGATCTTTTCGCCTGCGAACATGGCCTCGATGTGCCGGCGAAGATTGCACTGTTCCGCAAGGTCAATGAGTAGACGGACCGTCTCGCTGGTTATCCGGTGCTTCGAGTAATCGAAGTATAGACCGAGGGCTTCCAGCGTGAAGTGCCGGTTGCGCTGTGGATCTTCAGCGAAATACTGCTGGAGAGTTAGATGCTGGATTTTTTGAAAGTGTTCTTCCAGAGCGATCCAGGCTGGGTAGCTGCGCAGCGGACTAATAGGTTGTGGTGATTGGGGACTTGTCATTTCTGTTTTAGTTTGGAAGAACTTCGAGCGAGGGCCGTATCATATCGACATTGATCCGGGCCAAATTGATCCGACCCAACCCGGTGAGCTGCGTAGGTCAGTAGACTCTGTTCGCGGCAACATTCGGCTTGCTTTCAGCTCCTTCGAGCCAATAGGGCGGCCGGCCGTAACCAACGTAGAGGCGGTTTTCATACTCCCGTGTGACTGGCATGGACTCGACATAGGCTGGCGCATCTTTGATTGCCTCCCGCGTAAGGCCGACGTACACTTTTGACTCCGGCCAACTGACACGTTCAATCCATTCGGGTGATATCAGGACCTTCTTGCCAGGCCACCAATTCCGGGTTGCGACCTCAATGTAGCGAATGGCCCACGCCTCCTCATCCACCACATACCCATCCACATGGCCGATTTCGCCGTCGGTCGCCTCGATGTTATAACCAGTAACCGCTTCACTACTGCGAAGATGCGAGTCAGATGACTCTTTTTTGACACTTTGGGGTGCACGTTCCACTGAAACCTGCATTGGTCCCCCTAGGCCGGCGAACGGAGTTGCACCCCACAAGTAGGGGCCGCCCCAATAATATGGATATCCGTAATATCCGAGATAGTTGGCTTCCTGTTGCCTGGAGACTGGCCGCTGCGTGTCGATTTCTGGACTCATCTCAACCTGCTTTTTGGTCAGAGCCACGTCAAGCCGTCTGGCTGGCCAATCGGCGTGAACTACCGCGAAAGGCGAGATCAGCACATGCCTCCCACCCAGCCAGCCTCCAGTGTCTACCGTGAGGTAGCGAATGGTCCAGGTCTCATCATCGAAGTAGAGTTGATCTACCTTCCCGAGCTCGCCGTCAGTGGCTCGGATCACTAAACCTTTTAGATATTTTGCGTTTGTAAGCATTAGTTGCCTCCTATGGCATTTTTGATCGGGTCGTTCTGTTAACTCAGCTACGCTATTACTTGCTGGTTGCTCCCGCCAGTATGTGACCGTCCGGTTTGCAGGTAAGCCTGGTGAGAATGCTCCAGTGCTTGGTTCGACCGCTCATGTCCCGTCGGATGATCCTGTTTCCCGTGATGCTCCGCAGCGGAACGATGAGCGTGAGCAGCCTGGTCGTGTAACTCGGCGGCTCGCTGATGATTTTGGAAATGTGATCCATTGTTGTAGCGGGTGGACATTCAAAGACTCTCTATCTGCCCGGACTTATTGTGGGCATCCTTTGCAAGTTTGTATGCGTGGTCGGCGTACTCCAGTGCTCGTTCGGAATGCCAGTTGCCGGTGGGGTTATCGCCTTTTTCATTGTGCTCCGCGGCCGTGCGGTGGGCGCGTGCTGCTAGTTCGTGCTGTTCAGCGGCTTTACGGTGTAATTCGTGCATCACTCTCTCCAGTTTGTGTTTGTCACTTGGCACTAGGCAGCTTTGAGCGCAGCCGTTTTCGATTCGATGCGATTGAGTAAATCCTTCCAGGAGGCGACAAAACTTTTCGCGCCTTCCGTCTGAAGATCGGCGGCGAGTTTTGCATCATCTATGCCGGCGTTTGCAAACCCGGCAATTACCTGCTCGGCATCGCCGCCGTCGACGGGCATAACTCCACTAACCGAACCATGATCGGCGAACGCGAGCAGCGTTTTTTCGGGAATCGTATTGATCGTGTCAGGGGCCGCGAGCGCTTTGACGTAGAGGATGTCGGATGCCGCGGGGTCTTTCGTGCTGGTACTAGCCCAGAGGAGGCGCTGCGGCTGAGCACCGGCACCGGCGGCCTTTAGCCATCGTTCCGAGGCGAGCAGTTGGCGGTAGGCTTTGTACGTACGCCTCGCGATTGCAATTCCCAAGCGATCCTGGAGTTCTGTTGGGACTTTTCCCATAGTCGCTTTATCCCAGCGGCTGATGAACATGGATGCCACTGAGCGTACCGTCGGATCAAGCCCGGCACCGATCCGGCGTTCGATTCCGCGTAAGTATGCTTCGGCCGCGGCGATATATTGCGCGCTTGAGAACAGAAGCGTCACGTTCACAGCCACGCCTGCAAAGATGCTCTCCTCGATTGCGATAAGGCCTTCATGGGTTCCGGGGATTTTAATAAAGAGATTGTGCCGATGGGCCTGATTACGTAGCTGGGCGGCTGCTTTCACGGTGCCTGCCGCATCGTAGGCCAGTAACGGCGAAACTTCCAGAGAAACCCAGCCGTCCATCCCACCTGTGGCTTCGTAGACAGGATGAAAGAGATCGGCGGCCTGTGTCAGATCTTCAATCGCGAGATCGAAGAAGAGTTTCTCGCCTGACTTCCCTTCGCCGGTTTTTTGGCGGATGGCATCGTCATAGGACCCTGAGTCCTTGATAGCAAGATCGAAGATCGAAGGATTCGAAGTGAGTCCCGTGACCGAGAGATCGCTGATGTAGTGACGAAGCGTGCCGCTCGTCAAAAGACCTCGTGTTATATTGTCAAGCCAAAGGCTCTGACCGAGGTCGTGAAGCTGTTGTGTTGGGTTCACAGCTTTACTGTAAGAGAGATATCGTCAAAAGGACGTCAAAAACGGTTGCTGCCCCTTTTCGTTCCGTTCCAGTGCCTTTTCGTGTGTCGAAGGTAACGTCTCCGTGACTTATCAGGGGAACTAAGCAGCTTCGATGATGTTCCTGCCCTTAATTAGATGTTTGCCAGATTGGCGAAGCTTACCGGATCGAGACTGGCGCCTCCAACGAAGAATCCGTCGATCTCGGATTGTGCGATCAGACTCTGCGCATTGTCTGGTTTGACGCTACCGCCGTAGATGATCCGAATCTTACCCGCGGCCTCTGCTCCGAAACGGGCCCGCGCCTGAGCTCGAATGAAGCGGTGAGCAGCGGCGGCTACATCAGGCGTTGCAGTCTCTCCATCTCCGATCGCCCAGACAGGCTCATAGGCAATCACGATTCCCGCGAATTGCTCATCGGAAAGCGCGCCGATGCCGCATCGAAACTGCTCCGCCAAGACAGCCTCCACAGACTTCTTTTCGCGTTCTCCGACGCACACGATTGGGGTGAGTCCCGCGTTGAGCGCCGCCAAAGTCTTTTTCAGCACGGTCTGATCTGTTTCGCCAAAATAGTGACGCCGCTCGCTGTGCCCCACGATCACATGAGAGCATCCCGATGCCTTGATCATTTCGCCGGAGACCTCGCCCGTGAACGCCCCTTCGATCTCCCAGTAGAGATTCTGAGCACCAATTCGCACCCTTGTCCCGCAGGTTGCAGTCACGGCATTCTCAATATCGAGGAATGGTGGGAAGATCACGATCTCGCATTTGTCGTTACTTACCACCAAGGGTAGGAAGCTGTCAAAGAATGAGGAGGTCCCGATCAGGTTTTTGTGCATCTTCCAGTTCCCGCCGAGTAGTAGCGTCCGCATCGATTCACTTTAGAGGAACCACCGTCAAGACGCCGTCAAAAAGCTTTGTATGTTCGCTACTTTCGTTTCAGTAAGATGACACTTGAGTGCGCTTTTATGCTGTAAGGCTTTGAACTATCCACCATTGGCTCGCCGCCGTTGGCGAAAAAGTCCTGCGGAGCATCACGAGAAGTATCGACTGCTACCCACCATTTCGCCGCTTTCGGCGGCGGTAGACGAAACTCTACGTCATTCGTGCCGGCATTGAAGATCATAAGAAGCTCATGGTCTGCGTCTTCCTTGATCACGCAACCGAGAGTGTCTGCTTTTGGGTCGAACCAGTCCGGCAGCCCTCCGGCAGGCGCGAGCCACCGGATGGCTTCGTCAGTGTAAAACTCTTCCGCGCTCAGCACCGGATGATTGTGCCGAAACGCGATCATTCCGCGACAGAAACGGAAAATGTCTTGATGTTGTTGCAAATAACTCCAGTCGTACCAGCTTGTGTCGTTGTCCTGGCACCAACAGTTGTTATTCCCCCGCTGCGTACGCCGGAATTCGTCGCCACCGAGCATCATCGGCACGCCGCGCGAAACCAGCAGGGTCACAATAAAGTTTTTGATTTGACGTTTTCGTATAGCCTCTATCGACTGGTCACTGGTCTCGCCCTCAGCCCCGTAATTGTCGCTGAAATTATCACTGGTCCCGTCATGATCGTTCTCGCCGTTTGCTTCATTGTGCTTGTACCGATAACTCACCAGGTCGTTTAAAGTAAAGCCGTCGTGGCAAGTGACAAAGTTGATGCTACTTTCCGGGCCTTTACCGGATTTAGTATAAATATCGGCGCTTCCGCAGATGCGGCTGGCGAACAAGCCAAGCATCCCTTCGTCGCCCCGCCAGAAACGCCGTACATCGTCCCGGAAGCGGCCGTTCCATTCTGCCCAGCGTCGTTCTGAGAAACTGCCGACCTGATACGCGCCGGCAGCGTCCCACGCCTCGGCGACAAGCTTCACATCCCGCAGAATTGGGTCCTCCGCAATCCGTTCGAGAAGAGGGGCATTAGCCATCAATTTGCCATTTTGATCACGACCGAGTACCGAAGCCAGGTCAAAACGGAAGCCGTCTACGTGCATTTCGATTACCCAGTAGCGGAGGGCGGCCAGAATGTGGTCCTTCACCACAGGGTGGTTGGCGTTGATGGTGTTTCCTGTCCCGGTGTCGTTCACGTAATAGCGTTTGTCGCCGGGGAGCATGTAGAAGATTGAGTTATCTATTCCCCGGAAACAAAGGGTCGGTCCGAGTTCATCTCCTTCAGCCGTATGGTTGAAGACAACGTCAAGAATCAACTCGATTTTCGCGCGGTGAAGGGCCTGAACCATTTCCTTAAACTCTGTGATTTGCTCTCCGGGAGCCAAGCGACTGCTATAAGAAGCTTTGACCGCGAAAAACACTACCGGACTGTAGCCCCAATAATTCCTGAGTGGTTTGCTGTCTTGCGGAGGAGGAAGATTCTCATTAAATTCCTGCACGGGCATGAGCTCGACGGCAGTGATTCCGAGATCTTTCAGGTAGGGAATTTTGTCGATGAGCCCCCGATACGTTCCGGGGTTACCTGCACCCGAGTTTGGGTTCAGGGTGAAGCCGCGGACGTGAGTTTCATAGATGATAGTTTTCCACCACGGATGCTTTGGCAATTGATCGCCAGCCCAGTCAAACGGCTTCGCCATGAATACGGACTTCGGCATGGCCGCGGCATCGTCCTCTGGTGAACGGGTCAGGTCCAGCTCAGGCGAGGATGGATCGTACCCGGTGGTCTTCGCGAAATCCCAATTGGCCGAGCGCGATATCGCGGCGGCGAACGGATCCAGCAGAAGCTTCGAAAAATTGAACCGCTGGCCTTCGGCGGGCGACCAGAGGCCATCCACGCGGTAAGCATACAGCTGGCCTTGCCGCACTCCCTCAACCTCCACGTGCCACACGTCACCAGTCCGGTTATGTGCCGGATCGAGGTCGATCTGTTCCGAGGGAATCTTGTCCTCAGCGTGTTCGAAGAACTCGATGCGAACGCGGGTTGCATGGCGGCTAAAAATTGCAAAATTGACTCCATTTTCCCGGGGAAAGATACCCAGAGGCAGGGGAGAACCAACGCTAACGCAGAGGGGGTCTCTCACCCGCGCTGCCCCGTCGCTGGCTTATCCGTTCCGAAAGGTTGGCACTTGCCAGGTAACCGCTTCGTCTTCCGTGTCAGGTCTCCCAGCGGTTGGAAATTTGCCGCGGACATCATGCCTTCGGTGCATCGCCATCGCCAATTACCACTGGCGCGCCCAGGCATGTTCATCCGCGCATCACTGCCCAGGTTCAGTAGATCCTGCAAGGGTGCGATCGCCAGCGCGGCCACCGATGACCACGCGAGTCCCATCAGCGCGAAAGCCACTTCAGCACTCTCGCCGGCTGCCCGATTCAGACTCCGCCACAAATTCTGTCGCTGGGCATCGGGCAACTTTTCATACCATTCGCGAGTGGTTGCATTGTCGTGGGTGCCGGTATAAACCACTGTGTTGTCGACGTAGTTGTGCGGAAGATGGGGATTGTCTTCATGGCCGTCGAAGGCGAATTGCAGTACACGGGTCCCCGGCACATGAAATGTATCGCGCAGGGCTTCGACTTCGGGCGTAATCAGACCCAGATCTTCTGCCAGAAAAGGCAAGCCGCCGAGACTTGCTTCCACTGCGTGGAAAAAGCTCGCGCCAGGCCCCGCGATCCATTTTCCGGATTGAGCTGTCGGTGCACCCGCCGGGATGTGCCACGTGGCCACGAATCCGCGGAAGTGATCCAGACGGATCAAATCCACGTGCAGCAGGAGAGAACGAAACCGGTCGATACACCACCGATAACCAGTCGAATGCATTGCGTCCCAGTTGTACACCGGGTTACCCCACAATTGTCCTTCCGCGCTGAAATAATCGGGAGGAACGCCAGCGACAAAGAGCGGTCGCCTCGATTCATCCAACAGGAAAAGTTCCGGATTCGCCCAAACGTCGCTCGAGTCGGGCGAGGCAAAGAAAGCCAGATCACCGATTAGTCTTACACCCTTGGAGTGGGCGTATTCCTTGAGTTTTTCGGCTTGGCGGAATACCAGGAATTGCGCAAGCCGGACCTGATCCATTTGCTTCGCCAACTCCTGCCTCGCTTTATCTAAGGCGGCGCGATCGCGCTGCACCAGTGGTGTCGGCCAATCGAGGTAGGACGCACCGCGATACCGGCCTCTTAACGCACGGAAGAGAACATAATCTTCCAGCCAGCTTGCATGTTGCGCGCAGAACTCTTCAAAGGCCACATGCAGGTCTTTACGCCGGGGTCCAAAGTTTGCCCACGCTCGTTCGAGTAGCCGCCCTTTGAAAGGAACAACCGAATCGTAGTCCACGGGGCCCGATCCGAAGTGAGACTTACAGTCGGCTGCGTCCAACAGTTTGTCCGCGATGAGTGCGTCAGGACTGAGCAGCAGCTCATTGCCGGCAAACGACGATAGTGGTTGATAGGGCGAGTTCCCATAACCGGTCGGGCCGAGGGGGAGCGCCTGCCACCATTGCTGGCCAGCCTCATGAAGGCGATCGACCCACGAATATGCGCACGGACCCAAATCGCCGATTCCGTAATCTGAAGGTAACGACGTGACATGCAACAGCAAGCCGGAAGCGCGGTATTCCTCTGGAAAAGGTGGAAAGCCGGGCTTCTGCTTCATGGGCGCTGCCAGAGAATTTGCTCGGCTTCAAGTGGAACAGCCGCACCCGGTAAGCGCGGTATTACGCGAACTGTGTAGTCACCGGCTGCGCGCCCGATGGGCACTTGGCAGGAATAGGTACATCCCGCCGTGTCGCCGCCTGGCCGGTTCATTTCCTGCCGTATCGGTGCGCTCCCGTCAATCCCCTCTGCATAAAGCTGGACTTCTATAGAGTTAGGGTCGAGTTCACCGCTGCAGATCTGAACCTCAAAAAAATGATGCTCTCCGTCACTGTTTACTTTGACTTCGCCGAATCGCAACGTTTGCCACCGCTCGGCGAGCGCCTGCTGCCAGTCAACAACCTGCTTGCCTGCGGCACCTTTATCAACGGCTCGCTGCTGGTAAGCAGTTGCCGAAGGGATGTAGTGTTTCTCAACGTATTCGCAGACGGCGCGGTTCGCTGAGAAGCGCGGGGTCAGGCGCGCCATACTTTCGCGCATTCGCGCCACCCAGGGGATTGGAATGCCATTCGCGCCCCGGTTATAGAATTCCGGGATTACCTCGCGTTCCAGCAGACTGTATAACGTTTCTGCTTCGGCGGCGTCCCAGGCCGGGTCGGCCCCATGCTCTTTACCGTCTCCCAAGGCCCATCCAACTTCAGGCGTGTAGGCTTCGGCCCACCAGCCATCCAACTCGGACAGATTGATGCCGCCGTTGACGAGCACCTTCATGCCGCTGGTCCCGCAAGCCTCCCAGGGACGTCGCGGCGTGTTCAGCCATACATCCACTCCCTGCACCAGGTGCTCCGTCAAAAGCATGTCGTAGTCGCTGAGAAAAACCGCGTGGGGACGTACCTCCAGCTGGCGGATGAAGTGCACCCACTTCTGGATCAAAGCTTGACCTTCCTGATCCGCCGGATGCGCTTTACCCGCGATGACAAGTTGGATCGGACGGGCGGAGTTCGTCAATATGCGAAGCAGCCGCTCCGGGTCGTGCAGCAGCAAGTCCGGTCTTTTGTAGGTCGCAAACCGGCGCGCGAAGCCCAGCGTCAGAATGTTTGGATCGAATAGATTTCTTGCGGCCTCGATCTCCTCGGAGGTTGCGCCGGAAGCTGACAATTGTCGTGACAATCGCTGACGGGTGTACTCAACAAGAGACTTCCTGGCCGCGGTGCGAAACTGCCAAAGCTGAGTGTCGGATAAGCGACGAATATTCTGCTCCAGATTCTCCGTGGGCCCGAGCCAGCGATCCTTCCCACACGCTTCCGTCCAGAGGCTGTCCGCCTCGGGCGAGTCCCACGTTGGCGCGTGAACTCCGTTCGTCACATACCCGACAGGGACTTCTTTTTGCGGCCAGTGTGGGAAGAGCGGTTGAAAAATGTGCCTGCTCACTTCTCCGTGCAACCGGCTCACGCCGCTGACTGCCCCGCACCCGCGAATTGCCAGGTACGCCATGTTGAATTTCTCTGAAGAGTCATGGGGATTCTGGCGGCCAAGCGCAAGTAAATCCTGCGGCGAAATGCCCAGCTTCCGCGCGTAACCACCGAGGTATTGCTCAATCAGGTCTGGCTCGAAGCGGTCAAAGCCGGCTGCGACCGCCGTATGCGTAGTGAAAAGATTGCCTGGGCGCGTTACAGCCAAAGCCACGTTGAACGGCTGACCGGATGCTTCCATGAAATCGCGGGCGCGCTCCAGGACGGCAAGGGCGGCATGTCCTTCGTTTAGATGACAGACCTCTGGCTGTAAGCCAATTGCGCGAAGCAGACGCCACCCGCCGATCCCAAGCAGCATTTCCTGCTGAAGGCGCAGTTCCGGACCACCTCCGTACAATTCACTCGTAATTCCGCGGTGTGCCGGAAAGTTTGCCGCATCATTGCTGTCAAGAAGGTAGAGCTTTGCGCGGCCAACCTGGACCTGCCACGTGCGTAGCCAGACCGAATATCCAGGCAAGGCGATTTCCAATCGCAACCATTCTCCGTTCGATTGACGCAATGGCGTAATGGGTAACTGCCCTGGATCGTTATAAGGGTAAAGGGCCTGTTGCGCGCCGTTCTTATCGATCACTTGCCGGAAGTAGCCTTCCTGATAGAGCAGCCCCACGCCCACGACGGGTACGCCCAGATCGCTAGCGGCTTTTAATTGATCTCCCGCCACATTGCCTAGCCCGCCTGAGTAGATGGGTAGCGCCTCGCTCAGCATGAACTCCATACTGAAATAGGCAGTACAGGTGAGGGGAGTTTTTGAATGGGTCTTCTGAAACCACGCGGGAGCTTCCGAAGCGCGCCGCCTTGCTTCCACCAAACCGTCGAGGTTCTTGCGGAATGCGGGGTTGGCCAGCACCTGCTGGATCTTATCTCTCGATGCCGTTTGAAGAACGACCCATGGATTATTGGTGAGATCCCAGAGTTTTGGGTCCAGTTCCCTCCAAACTTCGTCGGTCGCATGATTCCAGGACCAACGCATGTCGAGGGCGAGTTCGGCAAGGGAATCGAAGCCGTCGATTCCAGCGGCCTGATGAGACCAGGTTGGGGTGTTGGGCGGGGCTTGTTTGCTCATGTCTGCGCGCTCCGAACCGATCTTGCCGCTCGAGTTACCAAACGAAGAAAGCGGCGCCCCCGCCCGGCTGACGGACTCGTCCCGCCAAGACTGTGCCCTCGCGTACAGGTGTCATGTTTTGGTGTACGACTTGGGGTAGCTGCGGTTCGGAACCACTGACCGCTTCGACTTCGATCGCGCCGTGCCGGTTCATAATCTGCCCAGCGGCCTCCACTTTTTCGTCAGGACCTGTGGCAAGAGCTAGTGCCCCCCCGCGCCGCAGCCCCTCGACAAAAGCTTCTGCCTCGGGTTTGGTCGCGCCGATTCGGGTGAGTTCGCGGCCCAAGTCCACTTCGAAATCGAGCCCCGGGAAACTCATCACACCCGCGACTTCGAAGCTTGCCGGCTCTTTTACAGAGCGAACTTCCTGCCTGGGAAAGCCAAGGGCTTCGATCTCACGTACTGCGTCGGCAACAAGTTCAGGATTCTCGAATAATCCAACTACTGTTTTTGGCATGTGTAGCCTCCATAGCAAAAGCAAAGCAGGTCGTTCCGGATGAAATTGATTTCGAACCGGAGTCCAAACCCAGTATGAAGCGAGAAACGTCAAAAGAACGTCAAAACACCGACGGAGGTGGGCGAGTGCCTGTATTGCCAGTGCGTTTATTGACATCATTTTGACGCTAGGTGCGCTAGTTTCAGGGGTGACTACGACCGTGCGGGTGTCAATCACGGACCGCGTCAGGGAGAGTTTGACATGCACCAAACCAATCCGCGGCCGCGCCGCTGGGGGGTGATCCTTGCTGGGGGCGACGGAAAACGATTGCTTCCGTTGACGCGAAGAATCTGCGGCGACGATCGGCCAAAGCAGTTTTGCTCGGTCGTCGGGCGGGAAACACTCCTGGAACAGACGCAGCGCCGGATTTCCCGGCTGGTTCCGAAACAGCGGACGCTGTTGGTAATGACGCGAGCGCACGAGGCTTTTTACGGCGCTGATGTTGAAGCGCTCCTACCTTCGGAAGTGCTCATCCAGCCTCAAAATCGGGGCACAGCCCCCGCAATCCTTTGCAGTCTGCTTCGGCTCCGTGAAATGGACCCGGCCGGTATTGTCGCCTTCTTTCCCTCGGATCACTACTTTTCTGATGATGAAGCCTTCGCCCGTCATCTTGAATCTGCTTATGCCGCAGCTGCCGCCCTTCCGGAACGCGTGATTCTCCTCGGTGTTCCACCAGACGGGCCGGAGGTGGAGTATGGGTGGATCGAACCCGGAATGTCAACGGGAAAGCCTATGCCAGGTTGTGTTTCTCCTGTGAAGCGATTTTGGGAGAAACCCCATCAGGGGCTTGCCACCTCACTGATGGAGCAGGGTTGTCTCTGGAACAGCTTCATTATGGTCGGCCATATCGGAGCTTTTATGGCCACCGTCCGGCACGCCCTCCCGGCGATGTTCGAAGCATTTGAATCGATCCAGCCGTCGGTGTTGACTCCGTCTGAGGGAATAGAGCTGGATAAACTCTACCCTCGTATTAGTGCGACATGCTTCTCCCAGGACGTTTTGTCGGTTCAGCCCGGCGCTCTCGCGGTGCTTTGTGCAGCGGGCCTCGGCTGGAGCGACCTAGGCGAACCCAGTCGTGTCTTCTCGGTGTTGAAGCGTAAAGGGGTCGCGACGGACTGGAGACTTAAAGCGGCCGCGGCTCGCTAATAAAGATCTGGCGTAGACAATCCAACAACTGCGAACGGCATGGCACCGCGAACCGAAAAGGAACAATCATGATGAACCATGTAAACGGATGGATGGGCGGTGGATGGATGGGCGGCGGGATGTGGCTTTGGACCGTTATCGCCTTACTGGTGGTGGTCCTCCTGGTTGTAACGATTCAGAAGAGGTCCACGAAATAGGCATGGGAGTTGGTCTGCACTTGAAGCGAACTGTTCGCGACAAGTGGAAAACCGAGTCTCGCCTCAGTTTTCAAGATACTGAGGCGAGGGTGTGCGCAGCTCAATTGGCCGGTCTTTGAACTGCCTAAGGTTAGATTTCAATGAATAAAAGCAAACCCAAAGCGTCGATGGCGCGCGATGAAGTGGCAAAGAGGGCATATTCCCTCTATCTGAAGGACGGGCGCCCCCCGGGACACGACGTTGAGAATTGGTTGGAGGCCGAAGCTGAAATAGCGAAGTCGGGCTCCAGCCATCCGGAACATCCGCCCTCCACTCCTGAACGCGACAACGCTCCATCAGGCTCAGGTAAAGAATACGTATGCCCAATGCACCCCGAGATTATCCGTACTGAGCCGGGGAGCTGTCCTCTCTGCGGGATGGCGCTGGAGCCCCGTGTAAGCACGGCGAGCACGGAGGAGAATCCGGAACTCAAGAGCATGCGGCGGCGATTCTGGATAAGTGTTGTCCTGACGGTTCCGGTGCTGATCGCAGCCATGGGAGTGGATATTCCGGGTCGTCCTCTCGAGAATCTGGCCACGCCGAGGACATGGACATGGTTTGAACTCATCCTGTCGACGCCAGTGGTCCTCTGGGGTGGATGGCCGTTCTTTGTGCGCGGCTGGCAATCCCTTGTCCATCGCAGCCTCAATATGTTCACGCTGATCGGGCTCGGTGTGGGCGTGTCTTATGTGTACAGTCTCATTGCAGCCCTGTTTCCCGGCATATTCCCTGCCGCTTTTCGCGACCAAACCGGTGGCGTAGCGGTCTATTTCGAGGCGGGGGCTGTAATTGTGACATTGGTTCTGCTTGGGCAAGTACTCGAGTTGAAGGCTCGCAGCCAGACCGGCAACGCAATCAAGGCACTACTGGGGCTGGCTCCGAAGACGGCCCGTATGCTGCGCGATGACGGATCCGAGGCCGATGTACCACTCGATCAGGTGAAGACAGGCGACAGGCTGCGGGTTCGGCCGGGCGAGAAAATTCCGGTCGACGGAGCGGTCCTTGAAGGCAGCACCAGCGTAGACGAGTCGATGGTTTCAGGTGAGTCGATTCCGGTCGCGAAGAAGGCCGGCGACCCTGTGACGGGTTCCACGGTGAACGGAACCGGCTCTTTTATCATGCGGGCGGAGCGGGTGGGGGCCGACTCCACACTGGCCCAGATTGTGCGGATGGTCGCGGACGCCCAGCGCACCCGCGCACCGATCCAGAAGCTCGCCGATCAGGTTGCCAGCTACTTTGTACCGGCGGTGATTGGCTGCGCAGTGGTTACGTTTGCCGTGTGGGCGAGTGTCGGCCCTTCGCCCCGGATGGCACATGCGCTGATCAACGCGGTAGCGGTGCTGATTGTCGCATGTCCTTGTGCCCTCGGGATGGCAACGCCCATGTCGATCATGGTGGCGATGGGAAAGGGTGCCACCAGCGGAGTCCTGTTCAAGAATGCCGAAGCCATTGAATTTATGCGAAAGGTTGATGTGCTGGTTGTCGATAAGACCGGAACACTCACTCAGGGCAAGCCGAAGCTGATGAGTGTCCAGCCGGCCTCCGGGCTCGATGAAGCGCAGTTGCTGCATCTCGCTGCCAGTCTGGAACGCGGCAGTGAGCATCCGCTGGCCGGTGCGATTGTCGCAGGTGCGGAAGAGCGCAAAATCCAACTCTCTTCCGCGGAAGCGTTTGAATCGGTGACGGGCCAGGGCGTCAAGGCGCGCGTCGATGGCAAGCTAGTCGCATTGGGCAACAGGAAGCTCATGGATAGTTGCAGTGTCGCCGTGGGGCCTCTGTCCGATGCCGCGGAAGCCTTGCGCACCGACGGTCAGACCGTGGTGTTTGTAGCAGTCGACGGCCAAGCCGCGGGATTGCTGGGTGTGGCCGACCCCATCAAAGAAACTTCGCAGGAGGCGATCCGGCAGTTGCACGAACTGAAGATTCGCGTGGTGATGCTGACGGGCGACAGCCGGACAACGGCGGAGGCAGTGGCTCACAAGTTGGGCATTGATGAAGTAATCGCGGAAGTTCTTCCGCAAGATAAGAGCAAGCAGATCAAGCTTCTCCAGGAGAAGGGGCGTTTCGTGGCAATGGCGGGCGATGGAATCAACGATGCGCCGGCGCTGGCCCAGGCTCAGGTTGGGATCGCAATGGGCACGGGTACCGATGTCGCGATGCAGAGCGCGGGCGTAACGCTGGTCAAAGGCGATCTGCGTGGAATACTCCGGGCGCGTCAGTTGAGCGAGGCGACTATGAAGAACATCCAGGAAAACCTGTTTTTCGCTTTCTTCTACAACGCTCTGGGCGTGCCGATCGCGGCAGGGGTTCTCTACCCATTTACCGGGCTACTGCTGAGCCCCATGATTGCCGCCGCTGCGATGAGCATCAGTTCGGTTTCCGTCATCCTGAATGCCTTACGCTTGAGGCGGCTGCAACTCTGAGCTTTGGCTCAGAGTTTGTGGAACCACGGCTCTCGCTCAGGCCGTTTTGACCGCAATCCAATTCCAGCCATTTTCCATGGCGGATTCGTACTCACCCCGGCGTGCTGCGCGGTTGCACCTGGCCCGGTGATAGATCGCCTGCTGTGCCGCCACCACGTTTGCCTCCTGCCCCTTCCAGATCTTTAAAGCCGGTTGCTGAATGGCGCGGGCGAACGAAAATGCTACTGCCCAAGGCAGCGCCCCTTTAAAGCGGACGTTCATGGCGTTTAAACGCGCCGAGGCTAATTCAGGGGATTGACCGCCTGAAAGGAAAGCAATACCGGGAACAGCGGCCGGTACCGCACGCAGAAGACATTTCACTGTTGCATCGGCAACTTCATCCACCGTTTCCTGTGTTGGGCAGGTCAATCCTGGAAGCACCATGTTGGGCTTCAGGATCATGCCTTCCAGCATCACTCGCTGCGTGTAAAGGTGGCGGAAGACGGTGCGAAGTACTTCTTCCGTTGATTCGCGACAGCGCTCAAGCGTATGATCGCCTTCCATGAGCACTTCAGGTTCAACGACCGGAACCAGACCCGCTTCCTGACACAACGCGGCATATCGAGCCAGGGCTTGCGCGTTCGCTTCGATGCAACCCCGGCTGGGAATACCGGCTCCGATTGTAATCACCGCGCGCCATTTCGCAAACCGGGCACCCATTTGAAAGTATTCGCTCAGGCGATCGCGCAAGCCGTCCAGACCTTCAGTCACCTTCTCGCCTGGGTGACCTGCTAAGAGTTTTGCGCCTGTGTCAACCTTGATACCCGGGATGATTCCCGCGTCCACGATGACTTTGACAAAGGACGTGCCGTCGTTTTTGCTCTGGCGAATCGTCTCGTCGTAGAGGATTGTGCCACTGATGCACTCACCGAGCCGCGGCGTAGTTATGATCAACTCACGATAGGCTCGTCTGGCCTCGATGGTCTGGGGAATTCCCTGTTTCGCGAATCGTTTGTTGCAGGTGGGGTTGCTCTCATCCATTGCAAGCAGGCCTTTGTCGTGGGCGACCAGCAAGCGTGCCGTCTCGGTCAGGTCTTTAGTATTCATGGGATTTTTATCCTTTACGCGGTTGTAGGCACGGCTGCTGCCCAGCCGCTCGGAAATCCAAGCGAGGTCAGGTTCGCGCAAGTGGATTGGTAGTCCTTGTGAAGAATACTTCGAATCCCCAGACCCTCTGCGATTTGAACGAACATCGGCGTATTTTCGATATAAAGGACCTGTTCCGGTTCGGCCTGAGTGAGATTAAGAGCAAGCCGGAAGATGTTCGCGTCAGGTTTGCGCAGATGGACGAAACAGGAGGATACAAAGCAATCCACGAATGCATCCAGTCTGAAAGTGCGAATCCGATAGGCGTTCAGTTCGAACGATTCATTGCTGACCACGGCGATCTTCAGCGCATACAGCGCCTTGAGTTGAGTGATCAACGCGATCATTTCCGGGTAGGGCGTCGATTGTTCGCACATGAATTGCCGAAACTGCTTCGGAGTGAACGGTCGTTTCTCGTAAAACACAACGAGGTTCAGGTACTCCTCGAAAGACAGCTTTCCCTCCTCGTGAATTTCGAACGTCAGGCGGTGACGCTTTTCCATTTCGTCCCAGTTCAGATCGAAGTGCTCCACCGCACGTCTTCGGGCAAGATGATCCCACCCGTTGGTGAGAAGCACGCCGCCGATATCTACGAAAACGCACGTAATTCCAGAACTTTTGTCGATCATTTACCAATCTCATTGTGTTCTGGAAAAACGTCAAAAAGATGTCAATAGTGCCGGTTTTAGATCCGCCCGTCGATACCTTTTGACGTTGTTTTGACGTTTTTTCCGCTACGTTGAAGGAGCGTTATGGGGTCATGCGGTTGACTCGAGAACGCGCTAAAGGCCAAACACAATGATCGAAGCCACTCTTGAACTACCGACAGAAGCAGCCGAGCACAGCCGGGACCGAGCGGCCGCAAAGGATGAACAGGATCATTCGCTGACGCCCGAATTGCTGGGAAAGATGAATGCTTACTGGCGGGCGGCGAATTATCTTTCAGTAGGCCAAATTTATCTCTACGACAATCCGCTGCTGAA
>JAYTGM010000111.1:0-6967 GCA_043733425.1 Terriglobia bacterium | reverse complement strand
TCGCAGCGGGAACCGGAGCACTTGGCGGCGCCACCTACATCTCCGGGCGTAGTTGGCTGTTCCTGGTGCTTTCTGGCATCGCAACGGGCTTATCGTGGCTCTGCTACTTTCGCGCACTGAGCATGGGTAACGCGTCCAGCGTGGCACCGGTGGATAAGCTCAGCGTCGTGTTCGTGATCGTGTTTGCGGCAGTGTTTCTGGGTGAACGGATTACCGCAATCAAAGCTTTCGGCGGTCTGCTGATTGCAGCCGGAGCGCTGGTTCTGGCACTCGCCTAGTGCGGGACAACTTCGTCTTTTTCTACCTTGCCATCGCGCACATGAATGATGCGGTGAGCGTGCCGGGCAATATCCAGTTCATGCGTCACCACAATGATGGTATTGCCTTCCTGGTAAAGCCGCTCGAATAGCGCCATGATTTCGACGCCGGTCGCGCTATCCAGATTGCCTGTGGGCTCGTCAGCTAAGAGAATGGACGGATTATTCACCAGGGCCCGCGCGATGGCGACGCGCTGACGCTGGCCGCCGGATAGCTCATTCGGCTTATGATCCATGCGATTCGATAAATCCACTTGAGCCAAAGCTTTTTTGGCGCGCACGATTCGTTCGCTGGATGGAATGCCGCTATAAATCAACGGAAGTTCCACGTTATGCAGTGAACTGGCGCGTGGCAGCAAGTTAAAGGTCTGGAAGACAAATCCAATCTCTCTGTTGCGGATATGCGCTAGAGCATCGTCGGTCATGGCGCTCACCAGGCTGCCATTGATGTAATACTCGCCTTTGCTGGGCGAATCCAGACAGCCAATCAGGTTCATCAGCGTTGATTTGCCAGAGCCCGACGGGCCCATGATGGCCACATATTCGCCGCGTTTGATCTCGATATCAACGCCGGAGACGGCGTTGATTGTCTGATCGCCCATGACATAGGTTTTCCAGAGATCGTATGTGCGGATAACGATGCCATCGCGTTTCAATTGCTCCCCGCGATTTAGAGTTTCAGGTATAGCGGTTGCGGTTGCCATGGATTGCCTTTACGTTGCAGGTTTAATGACAGGCGGCTTGTTGTCCACCTTCACGCTGGTATCGGTACGAATGGACCTGACCACCTGGTAGGGCCCGATCACAATTTCCGTGCCATCCCCGATGCCTGAAAGAATCTCGATATCGGTGTTGCCGGTAATGCCGGTTTCGACCTTGGTAAACTTTGCCTTGCCGCCAGAGACTATGAAAACGCCGGTCACTTCTTCCTTTTTTGCCTTTTCCTGAGCGGGAGTAAGTTTCACGATGCCTGAGGGCGGGGGGGTCCCTTTCGGCTTCGGTTCCAGATCGCCCTTCTGCCGGGTGGTAAGCGCCTGAATGGGTACCGTGACCACCTGTGACTTGCGCGCGGTTGTAATCTTTGCCGTGCAGGACAGGCCTGGACGAATTTCATCCGGCGGCGCATCGAGCGCAATGACAACCTTAAAATCTTTCGCTTCCTGACTGGAAACCGAACTCTGAGAAGAGGCCAGACCCGTGGAACGGAGGATGGCCGTGTTCCCGATTTCGATTACGTGACCCTTCAGCACCTTCGTCGAAAGGGCGTCTACGGTTACATCAGCCTGTTGATCGAGCTTGACGTTCACGATGTCGCTTTCGTCCACTTTGACTTCAGCTGTAATGATGGACATATCGGCGATGGTCATGATGGTGCTGGATGCAG
Organism: Terriglobia bacterium; assembly: GCA_043733425.1. GTDB lineage: Bacteria > Acidobacteriota > Terriglobia > Bryobacterales > Bryobacteraceae > JALYXI01. Next base: position 5,266 of record JAYTGM010000111.1, on the reverse strand, counting down.
AATTCTGGATACCGGGCACAACCGTTTCGCCCTGCCGGACCGGAAGATTTGTCACGACCCCATTCAAAGGAGCGATGACGTTGCGCTTACTCAACAAATCGTTAAAGCGGGTGAGGCCGGCTCTGGATTGGGCGATACGGCGCTGAGATGCCGCCGTCTGGGCTGCTGCCTGGGCAATCAGTGCTTTCGCCTGCACCATGCGGGCTTCCGATTCACGAACTGTTGCCTTCTGGCTATCTACCGTGGAGCGGCGCTGATCGTACTCTTGTTTGGCTACCAGCTTCTGATCATAAAGAGTCTTGAAACGCTGGAAATCGACATCGGCCTTTTCCAGATCGGCTTTGCTTCTGTCGATGGTGGCCTGCATGGTTGCCAAATTGTCTTCAGCGGCTTTCTGGCCGGCCTCGCTTGCTGCCGCGTCGGCTTCAGCAGAGGCGATGCTCGCTTTCTGCGAAGCTACATCAGCTGAGGGCTGGATGTTTTCAATCCGGGCCAGGAGTTGTCCTTTGCGAACGTGATCGCCTTCCTTCACCAAGATTGACGTTAATTCGCCTTGAGCGTTAGCGCCAAGGTTGATGTAATTTCGAGGTTTCACCTCACCCGAGGCCGTGACAATGCTGGCAAGATCCTGTTTTGAGGCGTGGCCGGTCTGGACTGTAACAATCCCCTTCTGGCTATATTGAACGCTGGCGTAAACGCCGGCGGCAATGACCAGAAGCACTGCAACACCGATGACAATTTTCCACTTGGTTTTCACTAGGCGACAGGACTCCTCGGTAGGATGAGACGTAAGAACAGTTGGATTTGTTCACGTCAATTATACCGAATTGCCGGTATAACCCGAAACCACAATCACTTCCATGTGACCGAATCGGGCTGTGTATTCGGGCAATTGATGCGATCTGTCATGCCGCCTTCTATTTCAGAACAGGCAAGTTCGGCAGCGGCGCGCAGAGCTGTTTCTTTGGTTCTGGCCGATGCGGTGCGGCACTGCGGTCGGCCTTTATACGTGATACATACCTCGCAACGGTACTGGCGGTTTCCGACGGTGTTGTAGATGAGTGCGGCAATCACCAAAAGACCGAAGACGAGGGCGATTGCACTGCTCTTCTTCACGCGAACACTCAAGCGAAAACCGTTCCCATCTTGCGGAACTTAAGATAGCGCTGCTGTACCAGTTCGTTAGAAGTAAGAGGCGTGAGAATGGAGAGCGCTTGCTTGAGGACGGCGCGCAGCGATTCGGCAGCGGCATCAGGATTTTCCTGAGCACCGCCCACCGGCTCCGGCACGATGCCATCGATCAAGCCGAAATGCAAAAGGTCTTCAGAAGTTAGCCGAAGGGCTGCCGCTGCCTGTTCCGCCTTGGCGGAATCCCGATAGATGATGGCAGCGCAGCTTTCCGGGGAAATTACGCTGTAGACCGCGTTTTCCAACATATAAACGTGGTTGCCGACGCCAAGTGCAAGCGCGCCGCCGCTGCCGCCTTCGCCGATGCAGACCGCGATGACGGGGACGGGGAGCCGGGACATTTCCCTCAAGTTCCGGGCGATCGCTTCGGCTTGGCCGCGCTCTTCCGCGTCGATGCCGGGATACGCACCGGGAGTATCCATCAATGTGATGATCGGTCGGTTGAACTTTGCGGCAAGTTGCATGACGCGAATGGCTTTGCGGTAGCCTTCCGGTTTCGGCATGCCGAAATTGCGAAGTACTTTCTGCTTGGTATCGCGCCCTTTCTGTTCGGCAATGACCATGACGGGAGCATCGTCGAAAGTAGCCATACCGCAGACGATGGCCTGGTCGTCTCCGAAGAGCCTGTCTCCGTGGACTTCCTGGAAATTTGAGAATAGCCGCTCTATATAGTCGGAGGCGTGGGGACGCTTTGGATGCCGGGCTAGCAGGACGCGGAGCCATGCGCTATTCGGTACTTCCGGGTTGAGTACGGGATCTGGCGCGAGTTGTGTATCCATGCCTTACCTCAAGGATAGCGTGGGCGCGGTAAGCACCTTGCTGGCGGACGCTTCGGCGATGAGCTTGGCTGCATCTGCCGGCAGGAGGAAGCGTTCGGCTACGGCTTCATCCGCGGCTTTGCGAACGACGGCGACGTAGCCTTGGTGTGTTGCGTAGCGTTCTTCTAAAGACAGGCGAGCATCACCGGAGGCGAGGCGTTCCGCTTTAGTTTGGGCGAATGGGACATAACCGCCCGATAAGCCGCAGATGCGGCCCTGGTCGAATCCGGCGGCGGTTACGTTCCAACCGAGATAAGAGCCGAGAGGGGCCTGCCGGAGGACTGAAGGTACGCCTCCGATATCCATGCCATCCTCATCGACCTTGGGAACCAGGGTTGGTATGACCTTGCGGATTGTAGGAGGTTGTTTCGTGATGACGCCTGACAGGTCGTTGTAGCGAAGCAAGGGGCCGAAATCGAAATCATAAATTGAATTGACGAGCCCATCCGGAGAGGGGGCACCAGCGATGGGGGCGAATCCGGCGGCAGAGACGAGTTCGCCCTTTTCGAGCCTGGGATAACGGCTGGGCGGAGGTTCGGTGCCGGTGGTGACCCATTCAATAAGTGCTGAGGTGAGGGCCCGCATGGTTTCGGTTTCCGGGTTGGGGTTTAGGGGCAGCACGCAAGTCTTGTTATGGGTGCCCGCGACGTTAAAGCCGCCGGGGCCGCCGCCATGCGAGGTAGCCGGAAGAAAGTATCGCCGGACATTTGGCGGCAAGGGGATGTCTGACTTTGCGTCTGTGCCGACGAGATCGGCCGATTCCCGGAGATACCAGAACTCCACGCCGCCGAAGGTTTCGATCACTTTGGGGCAAGAGCGGGTAACAGAGCAGCGACTGAGCAGCCCGGCTTTTTCTCGGTTGCGTGTGGAATCAGCATAGGGGGACCACCACACCACTCCATCGCTGCCGGGTTCATAGAGACCGGCGGTGCCGCCGGCCACGGCAAAGCGGTAATTGAGAGCGAGTTGACGGGCGGCGATATGAGGGTTCACGCCATCCCACACGATACGATCAGTCTCATCCTGGTTGAACCCCAGGTGGATGAAGCTGCGGATGAAGTTACCGGATTGCGAGGTGCCGCGCGCCAGGGCCCAACGGATGCTTTTCGCGACCGGGTTCGCATTGCCTTCATCATCTTTGTCGCCATAGCGAAGGAAGGAGTTGAGATCGCGCGTGGCAGCGTAGCCGATTCCGAGTACCAGCGGATCTTTCGCGGTGAAGACCAGCTCGTAGGCGAAAGCTGGACTGAAGCCGGCTTTGGCGCAGATTTTGGCGGGATCGGGAGTGCCGGGGAAGGGAGTGCTTGTGCAATCGGCGAAAGCCCAATCGGAGGCGGGTACGGTGACGGGTTGGGCGGTGGGGGAAGACCTTCGAATGAGAGAGGCTTGCGAGGTATCGAGGCTGACCGGGCGCTGGTACAGGAGGCTTACGAAGGGCAAGGTGCTGGTGCCTGGGGCCATGTTGATGAAGCGTTCAAAGACGGGGCCGGTGAGCGGTGAGCCATCCGGGTTTCTGGCGATGGGCACGCTGATGGTCTGGCGGTTCAGGCCTGGTGTGAGGTCGCCTTGCCAGCCGCTGACCACGCTGACTTCACCGGGCGCGGTGGGAGCGGGCGCGCCATTGCCGCGGTTCGGAACGCTATAGAAGAGGACGCCATTCGCCTGTGCCATATCGACGGGCTTGGAGATGGCGAAGGTGGCCGAGTATTCTACTTTGCCGTTTGCATTGCGCGGGGCAAAGTTCAGATCCGTAATGATGCTGTTGTGGGTGCTGCCGGGATCGAGTTCGCCGAAGAAGTGTCCGGTTACAGTTTCGCGGTTGCCGGCGGCGCTGCGCGCTTCGACAACGATGCGCGTGAGCCTGGCTTGCAGAAGCGGGCTGCAGAGAAGAATAGCCGTGACGAAACATTTGGTCATGATCTTAAAACTCCAGGCGCAGGGAGACCTGGCCTTGGCGGGGGTTGTTGGATTGCGAGGTGATGCGGCCGAAGCTGGAGTTGCTTACGTTGGCTTGGGGGCTGCCGAAAACTACGCGGTTCAGGACGTTGAAGAATTCTCCGCGAAGGGTTATGTTGACGCGCTCGAAGAGGGAGATTCGCTTCATGAGCCCGATGTTTTCGTTGTAGTAATTCGGGGCGCGGAGGTTTTCATATGAACGGGCGGAATTGCCGAATTGGAGGGCGGCGGGAGTGGCAAAAGCCGCGGGGTTGATCCATTGCGGGTATTGACCGAGCTGGCGTTCGACGCCGGGGATGGCGTTGGGGCGCAAGGCCTGGTTGAAAAGCGGGAGCGTGTTGTTCACGGTGAGGACGATGGGGACGCCGGTTGAGTATTGATGGATGCCGGAGACGATCCAGCCGCCGAGGAGCTTGTTGTTCTTGAGGAAGGGAAGTTCGTAGCTGTATCCGAAGGCAAGGATGTTGGGGACATCGGTATCGGCGATCGCCTTTTCGAGACGCCGGTTGTAGGAAGTCTGGCCGGTGGGGCCGCCGCCTGCAAGGACGTTGCTATCCGCGATGGTCTTGGCGTGGGTGTAGGCGAACTGGAGATCGAAGCCGCGGGAGGCGCGGACGGTGAACTGGGTCTGGAAAGAGTGATAGGTGGAGCTGCCGGAGGGATCGGCGCGATCCCAGATATCGAGGTATTGCGGATAGGGCCGGAGGGATTGAGCGACGGAACCGGTGAAGCCGGGATAGGGCGCGGTGATTCCGGCGGCAATGGCGGCAGCTGAGTTATACGGCTGAGAGAGCAGCGAACCTAAGCTGAGGAGTGAGGGGTTGAGTTCATTCAGGTGAACCAGGCCGTTGCCCAGGCGTGTGCCCTTGGTGCCGAGGTAAGAGAGCTCGAGCGAGACGCGGGAAGCGAGTTCGCGCTGGACGGTGAAGGACCAGTTCTGGAAGTAAGGGGGGCGGCCATCATTACGGAGGATGGTGCGGACATTGGAATTGTTCGCAGCGATGGGGCTGATGAAGGGAGGCTTGGCGAAATTTTGCGGGAAGCCGTTATCCCAATAGAAGCCGGGGGTGGCGCCCTGATTGGTTGTGGCGAACGTGGGGGTGGCGCTGAAGCCATAGATTTGGGAGAGGGAATCGCGCAGACCGGCGTTGGCGTTACCGGCGGCGTAATAAATGCCGTAGCCTGCGCGAAGCACTGTTTTGCCGTTGAGTTGATATGCCAAACCGGCGCGTGGGCCGAAGGCCTTGTAGTAAGTGTCCGCGAAGGAAGAGCGGCCGTTGCGGCCGGGCCCATCACCAAGGAAC
>JAYTGM010000110.1:0-17445 GCA_043733425.1 Terriglobia bacterium | reverse complement strand
TCTCGGGGTGCCCGCCTGGTGAAAACATCACGTACCGCGGCTCCTTACCGTCTATATGCACTCACCGGTACCAAGCCTCTAAAACCTGGCTTGGTATTTGAGCCTGGCTTTGCGGGTCCCGGAATTGAAGTGGAGGTTTGGGCTGTTCCAGAAGACAAGTTTGGAGGTTTTGTCGCGGAAATTCCAGCGCCGCTAGGTATCGGGAATGCCACGCTGGAAGATGGCACTACTGTCAAGTGTTTCATTTGCGAACCGTATGCGCTTGCATCTTCGCAGGAAGTGACTCACTTCGGCGGATGGCGGCGTTACTTGGCTTCGCTGTAACAATTTTGCGCGTATCGAGCTTGACCAGTGCGCCCTCTATTGTGCAAAGGGTCCACCCATAAAACCAGCCCTCTGCCGCGCCCTGACCTGAACTCAAACCACGTTGCAGGCTGGCCCCGGAACTCCCGGCTTCAAGATACTGAATTCCGTCGCGCTCTAGTTTGACGAACTGGTGGCCATGTCCGCTTATTACCGCGGCCACACTATATTCTTTGGCAATCCGATGCAATTCGAACGCTCCGCTACCGAAGGAAATAGGCACAATCCAGAAAGGTACATGGAAGAAAACCATCCGCGGAATTCCGGCAGGCGCGCGTTTCAGGTCGTCCTCAAGGAAGCTCAATTGTCCGTTAGATAGCGTGTTGGTACGGCCATTATCCAGCACTGTAATGTGCACCTGATCTTTGAACGTGAAACTGTAAAACGGTGGGTGCTTCGTTTCCTGTGTGTACAACCTTTCCGATACAGGCGACCACACATCGTGGTTTCCCGGCGTAAAGTACTTTGTAAGTGCTTGATATTTAGCCCAGAGCGGGCGAAGTGCCTGCCACTCCGCTTGAGCGCTCTCGTCGTGCAGCCCTTCTATGGTGTCGCCCACATTGATTACAAAGGCTGGCTTTTCGTGTGCTATTTCCTCCCAGACCTGCTCGTAAACGGCTTGGTTTGCACCTCCTGTGCGGTCGCCCAGAATAGCGAAACGGAGTTGCGCCCACGAACACGGCACTGTGCAAAGAGATAGAAACACCACGTACCGCATCTATTGAGAAGTTTAGCCGCCTTCGCACACTACCGAAATTCGAAGAGCCATGTTTCTCGACCGGTGGGTTGCCGCCATACTTCCGCCGCTGGCATTCTGGATCCTGTTCAACGGGCTGGATGACCTGATCCTCAACGTGCTTTGGCTTTGGACGTGGCTGTTTGGCAAAGCGATAGTATTTCCGTGCGAGCCCGTCCCAGAGCGGCCCGTCGCCATCTTTGTTCCTCTGTGGCATGAGCACCGCGTCATCCGCCACATGGTAGAGCATAATATGTCTTCCCAGAAATTCAGCGCATTTCATTTCTTCATCGGGGCATACCCAAACGATGGGCCCACCCTTGCGGCACTAAGCGATCTGGAAACCCGCCATCCCCAGGTGCATATTGCGGAATGTCCGCATGCCGGTCCCACCTCCAAAGCCGATTGCCTGAATTGGATTTACCAGCGCATGCTGCTTTATGAGGAAGAGCACGGAATCCGCTTTGAAACTATAATCACGCACGACGCCGAAGACCTGATTCATCCCGAGGCGCTACGGCTGATCGATTTCTTCACCCGGGAATACGGCATGGTACAGATTCCGGTTCTCGCGTTGCCAACTCGTTGGCATGAACTGACGCACGGAGTCTACTGCGATGAGTTCGCGCAATTTCAATTTCGCGACATGCCAGTGCGAAATCGCGTAGGCGGATTTATTCCTTCCAATGGCGTCGGGACGGGCTTTTCGCGGCAGGCGATTGAGGCACTGGCGGCGGCCCACAGCAATCGCATCTTTGAGCCCACTTGCCTGACGGAAGACTATGAAAATGGCTATCGCGTACATCGGCTCGGCTTCAAGCAGTTGTTTATCCCATTGACAAAGATTGACGGGTCCTTTGCGGCAACGCGAGAATTTTTTCCCCGTTTTTATACAGCCGCAGTCCGGCAGCGAACGCGTTGGAACACGGGAATTGCGCTGCAATCCTGGGAGTACCACGGGATACACGAGACCGCCGCGCAACTTTGGTGGTTCTGGCGCGATCGCAAAGCCTTACTTAATAATCTGCTGACTCCCGTGGTTCAGGCCCTTACTCTCTATGGTTCCGGGACTCTGGCTTTCAGTGTCTTCACCCATTCTACTTGGGCTCTGGCAAATCTTTTCCCGGTTAGCGTGAACTGGTCCCTGGCGCTAATCGCTTTGCTTCACTTGACCATCCGCGCGATCAGTTCCGCGCGCATTTATGGGTGGGGCTTTGCAGCGGCCACCCCGCTCCGGATTGTTTGGGGTAACTGGATCAACTTCGTCGCCTCCCTCTCCGCCGTGCACAGGTATGCCGTTTCCAAAGCAACAGGCAAGCCGCTTGTTTGGCTGAAGACCGAACATGCATACCCGAATCGCACCTCGCTTCTCAATCACCAGACCGTCGCTTGTCCAGGGGATGATGCTGTTTCCCTGGCAGTTACCCGCTCTTTGCCTGCCGCACTTTCACGCCGATGGCAGGTTTTACCGTTCCAGATAACCGCCGGCCATCTGCACTTAGCGGGTGTCGAACCACCTACCGAAGAAATGCACTTGGAGCTTGCGGGCCTCAGTTCTCTCGAAATTCGGTTTCACAAAATCAGCGAAGAAGATTACCGCTCCCTGTCGGCGAAATACCTTCCGCACTCTACCGAACCTGCGGCGGTGCCAGAATCGATCGGGGCTCCATCGCTGTAATCCGCCACTTTCCTTTCACGCGCGCCGTCTCAAGCTTGACTGGCACGGTACGTCGAGCGGTAGGCCCTGAATCCTGCTTGGATTTGAGTTGCAAGAACCACTCCGTATCCGCTTTGCGCTGACTGTCGTCTCCCGATTCTTCGCGGATCTCAATCACGCAGATCACGTCATACTGGCTTGTGATGGCACCCAGGTCCGCCGACAGATTTTGATAACCTGGCATGGTGTCGGCGAATGCTTCCAGCGCACCGGGCAAATTGCCGTCGCTCAACCTAGCGGCAAGCGCGGTCAACAGATTCAGAGTGGGTGGCCCGTCCTCCGCGTGAAGAGCCACGGCACACAGCGCTAAAAACAACCTGCGGGATTTAAGTTCTGTAGCTGGCATTGATGCGGATGTAGCCTTCTGTCAGATCGCAGGTCCAGAACTTCGTCTGGCCACGCCCCACCCCTTCTAACGTAAATTCAATCAGAACATCTCTCGCATCGAGCTTGGTTTTCAGTTCCGATTCCGAAAAAGGCGCAGCTAAGCCGTGTTTGCAAACAGTGATTCCCTGTATTTGAATCGTCACCTTCGTGGAGTCAAATTCAACACCAGCATTACCAGCTGCACAAATGATGCGGCCCCAATTCGGGTCATTCCCGGCTACAGCAGTTTTCACCAACGGCGAATTGGCAATGGCCCTGGCGATCGCAGCGGCTTTGTCTGGTTTAGAAGCGCCTGAAACGCGGATCTCAATCAGTTTGGTAGCGCCTTCGCCATCGCGCGCAATCTGTTTTGCCAGAGATTGCAGTACGGTGTTGACGGCTTCCTGGACAGCTGGCAATTCTTTCGGATCCGGCCGAAAACCGCAAGCTCCATTCGCCATCATGGCCAGAGTATCGTTTGTGCTTGTATCTCCATCCACACTGATTCGGTCGTAACTGACGGCGTTCCCCGCACGCAACATGCGGTTAACCACTGCTGGCGCGAGCAGTGCATCGGTCATCATAAATCCCAGAGTGGTTGCCATGCGTGGCTGAATCATACCGGAGCCTTTCGTCATACCCGCAATCCGCACTGTTCCCCGGCGCAGTTTTAGCTCAACCGATTCAGTTTTCGGGACCAGATCGGTAGTCATGATCGCACGGGAAACCGGTTCGAAGCCGTCCTGCCTGAGACCCTCTTTCAAAGCGGGAAGAGCGTTCAAGATCAAGCTCGCGTCCAGCTCCACTCCAATGACCCCTGTCGAGGCCGCGAGCACTTGCGCTGGCGGCAGGCGAAGCATTTTCGCGGTCGCTCGCGCTGTCAAGAGCGCCACCTTGTCGCCGGTTCGAGTGGCACAGTTGGCATTGCCCGCATTGATGAGGATGGCACCGGTCACGCCGCGCGATTCGCGCAGATTTCGCTGGGACAGACGAACCGGTGCTGCAGCCACGCGATTCTGCGTGAATACAGCGGCGCAGGCGGCGGGCACACCCGAAACGATGAGTGCCAGATCGTCACTGGCGTCTTTCCGAATGCCGGCATAAGTAGCCGCGTAACGGAAACCCAGAGGCAGGTTCAATTAAGAGAGCCTCCCAAAAATTCGTTGTCGTGCAGACGAAGGCCGTTCATAAAAGCTTCACCCGACACACGCTTGCGGCCTTCAGCCTGCAGTTCCAAAGCGTCCAGCATGGTCCCTTCGCCACAAGCGATACGGGCGACGTGCCCGGCTCTTAAGGTTCCGGGAATGAGAGTATGGCTTTCTGAAGCAGCGTCAGCTTTCCAGATATGCAGAAGCTGCCCGCGAAAGGTAGTGTGCGCGCCCGGCCAGGGCACGAATCCGCGAACCCGATTCGCAATCCGATCGGCTGAGTGGTTCCAATCGATACGCCCATCGTCCTTCTTCAGAATTGGCGCAAGTGTGGCTTCAGAAGCGTCCTGCTTGCGGGGAATTATTTCAGCAAGCCTCGCGATAGTATCAACCAATAACTCCGCACCCAAATGCGAGAGGCGCTCACTGAGAGTAACGGCATCATCCGCTGGCTCGATCGAAGTTTCGGCCTTGAGCAATATGTCACCGGTATCAAGGCCCGCATCAATCTGCATTGTAGTGACACCGGTAATTCGATCGCCGTTCGCTATGGCCCACTGAATAGGCGCTGCGCCCCGCAACCTTGGCAATAAAGACGCGTGAACATTGATGATGCCAAGCGGCGCAAGATCGATGATGGCTTGCGGCAGAATTTGCCCGTAACCAACAATCACCATAAGGTCTGGCTGCAAAGCGCGAAGGTGTTCCCCTGCCTCAGGACGGCGTGCGCGCTCCGGCTGGAAGACCGTGAGCCCATGTAACAAAGCGAAACTCTTGATTGGCGATTGTGCCAGTTCGTGCTTTCGGCCTTTGGGACGATCGGGCTGAGTCACCACTTCCACCACTTCATGGCCAGCCTTTACCAGGGCTGCCAGGGAAGGTACCGCAAACTGAGGAGTACCCAAAAATATAATCCGGTGAGCCAACTTTATTCCCACTCGCCCGCTTTGATCAGCTTACGGATCCGCCGCTTGATAACGTCCCGCTTGAGAGGGCTTAAGTAGCTCAAGAAAAGCTTGCCATAGAGATGATCTATCTCGTGCTGCATGGCGCGCGCCAGAAGGTCATCACCGTTAATCTCAAAAAACTCACCGGTGGCATTTTGTGCCCGCACCGTTACCACCTTCGCCCGCTTCACATCTTCACGAAAGCCAGGGATGCTGAGGCAGCCCTCTTCTCCCACCTGCTTACCCTCGCGGTAAATCACCTCTGGATTGATGAGGACCAATGGAGCGGGCTCTTCATCTTCGCCACGCCCGCAATCGATCACCGTAAGCTTCTGGCTTACTCCAACTTGCGGTGCCGCCAGACCCACGCCCTTGGCCGAGTACATTGTTTCGAACATGTCAGCAATAAAGCTGTCCAGTTCCGGAGTATTGAAGTTGGTGATATTTTGCCCTTCACGCTCCAACACCGGATTGCCGTACCTGACTATTTTGTAAACCATCGTTAAAACCGCGTCACCTGTTCCCGGTAGCCATCATAATTACGCTTCGCCTCCAGAAGCGAATCGCCACCGAATTTCTCTAGAAAGGCTCCCGCGAGCACAATCGCCACCATGGCTTCACCAATCACGCCGGCTGCGGGAACAACACACACATCGCTTCGTTCATAGGCGGCCTTCGCTGGTTCACGCGTCGGCAGGTCCACTGATTCCAACGGTCGCCTGAGGGTAGAGATGGGCTTCAGCAAGCCGCGAACTCTGATCTCTTCACCGTTCGTCATACCGCCTTCAATGCCGCCTGCCCGATTCGCGCCGCGATAAAATTCGCGCTCCTCTTTCCTGTAATGTATGGTGTCCTGCACCGCCGATCCATAGCTGGCCGCGCCTTGTTCCGCGAAGCCAATTTCCACGCCCTTAACGGCTTGCATAGACACGATCGCTTGCGCCAGGCGCCCATCGAGGCGCGTATCCCAGGTAGCGTGTGAACCCAGGCCCACCGGCGCCCCTTTTACAACCACTTCAAAAATTCCGCCCACCGTGTCGCCCGTTCTATAGGCAATATCCACAACTTCTTTCATTCGCGCTTCCGTCGCCGCGTCTACACAACCGAGCAGCACTTTGTCGCGCAGGCTGAGTTCTTCAATTTCGGCCCACTCCGCGGCGCGTTCCAGGCGGCACGCGCCTACCGCGGTAACGTGGCTTAAAATTTCCACACCGAACGGGCGCAGCAGTGCCTTGGCAATTGCGCCCACTGCTACCCGCGCGGTGGTTTCACGCGCACTGGCACGTTCCAGAATGTAGCGCGCATCTGGAAAGTTATACTTAATCGCTCCGGCCAGATCCGCATGTCCAGGCCGGGGGCGGGTGACACTTTTATACTTCTCTCCGCTGCCCGCGAAATCTTCCACCGGCATAGATTCGGTCCAATTTTGCCAATCGCGATTTCGAATGATGATGCCCACCGGCGCACCGATGGTGTGGCCATGACGGACGCCCGCAACAATCTCCGCTCGATCCGTTTCAATCTTCATGCGTCCGCCCCGGCCGAACCCCTGCTGGCGGCGCCACAGTTCACGATCCACACGGGCCACTTCGATAGGTATTCCCGAGGGCATGCCGGCGATGGTGGCAAGCAAGCATTCGCCATGGCTCTCGCCAGCGGTCTCAAATCTAAACATTTCTTTTAATCTTCGATCATAGCGCGCGTTTGGAGTCGGGTTGTGCGACGTGATCATCCCAAACTGAGACGAAATCGGTGAATGCTTTTGGCCACTTTCGCTCCAACCCCAACTTCACCACTTCCAGAGCCGACCATGCAAAGTACACATACGTAAACCAATCATGGAGCGCCGGCAATGCCAGCGAGAGAACAAACAAGCAAAACAATCCAGCCGCTTCCCACCAGACCAGATGCATTTCCAGCAGGAACAGTATGCCCAATAAAGATTGCCCCAGAGTCATCCACATTTCGCGCGATTGCTGAGCGTCGAACATGATCGGCGTAGGCGCGCCATGGCTGAAGCTGAGCACGATCGGCAATATGGCTGCAAGAAGGGTCCATTGCGTTATGTTGCTCGACACCATGTTCATCAATGCCAGCGAGGCTTTGTCAATGCCCCGCGCCCAATAAAACGCGGAGACCTGTTCAGGAAATTCAGATATGAAAGGCGCGATCCACTGGATGAAGACAAACTGCGACACCCCCAGCGTTGTTGAAATTGCAAACAGGCTTCCCACGAACGGTTCTGCCGCAAAGAAAATTAGGGCCCCACCGAATCCAAAGAGAAACAGGATGGAAAATATGCGGGTCGGCCTTGAAGCTTTCACAACTGCCATTGGGATGCGGCCCAGATCCTCCACGTCTTCTCCTCCCTCCGCCGGAATTTTACGCAGCAACAGCAGATAGCCTACGTAGATGGCAAGCAAAAAAGCGGCGTCGACCACCGTAAGAGACTTTTTGAAGCAAAGGACGGCGACGTAAACCAGGCACACAAAAACAGCGACAATCTGGATGGACTGCACGCGATCTACTTCGATAACGCGCATGACCTGTTTGTTCTTCCGCCGGTAGGCGAACGCGGCAGTGGCATAAATCATGGGCCATCCCAGACCGGTCAGCAAACGGATTGCGCCAGTCAGGTTCGCGATGAGCAAATGGTTCTGCTGGTGCCAGGCAAGCACCGCTTCCACGGCAAACTCCGGCAAGCACTGCATCCAGGCCAGGATGACCAGCGCAAACCCCTGGGCCATAAAAAACTGCGCGGCTTCGGCACCCCAGGCGATCATGACGCTGGCCACCAGAATGGCGGGTGCGGTCCACAGGATGGAAAGCGGGTTTTCAGCCGCAATAGGCGCGGCGGAAAGTAGCATCAGCGCAACAGGAAAATAAATCCGCGGACGGGACGGTTGAGTGATGGGCAAGCTACCTTTGAGGTTAGCGGACGTTCGCGGCCTGTTGCGAATGGGGGTTAGCACGAACCGCTGAATGCTGGCTTAAACCGGTGACAGGCATTCGCCCTAATTGCGGCTGCCGGAATCACTGTGTTAGCTTCTAACGATGATTAAAGCTTTCTGTTTCGGAGCACTTACATGCATCGGTTAACCCTGGTTTTGGCCCTGGCTGCACTTGGAAGCACAAACTCGATTGGGGCGACACTTACCAATCTCGCCTTCACATCGAACGGTGGCGATTTCACAAACGACACCATCATGAATGGCACGTCTCCTCTGGCGTTTACGGGCACGACGGATCTGGCGCAACCCTTTCTGAATAACTCCGACTCCACCATTTCACTGGGCTTCGGCAATTACTTTGCAATCGGGTTTCTTGGATTCGGGCAACATCTTGGTACCGGTTCGGTCTCCTTTAACCGGAATGGAACCCCGTTTTCGCAGGCAGTAACCTTCCCAGCTAATTCGCCGGCGGGAGTTACATTCGCCTCGTTCTCTCTGCCAGGCGGCGAATCGGTCACGGTTTCGACAACGGGTCTTTCTGCGGATCGGATTCAAGTGGTGGCAGACGGCGGCGGATTGACGCCAGACGGCAATCCCGATGCGTTCTATCGTTTCGTGTATAGTTCGACTTCATCGGTTCCAGAGCCTGGAACGCTGGCGATGGCGGGCTTGGGTTTCGCGGCTCTCATTGCGGCTGTGCGCCGCCGCTAGATTTCAAAGCTTAATCCCTACGGATCAAGGAAGCTTGCTCGAACGCAGCTTCCTTCCGGGGGAAATCGGTGCGGAAATGACCGCCGCGGCTCTCTTCACGCCACAATCCACAGCGAGCGATTAGCAGCGCAACAGTATGCAGACTGCGAACCTCATACTGTTTGAGCGAAGGCTCATCCAGTACCACCGATTCGGTTGCCTTTAGTTGCGCAATAGCCTGAGAGAGCCCCGCGCTGTCCCGAAGTATGCCGCAATAGGCTGACGCGATGGCGCGCACCTGCTGTTCACTAGCCAGAGGGAAAGATGCCGGTTCATGGCCAACCTGAATTGAGGCAGCCGCGCCAGTTTCACGCATGGCAATACCCGCACGGGCTCCAAATACAACGCCCTCTAACAAAGAATTACTTGCCAGGCGGTTTGCTCCATGCACGCCCGTACACGCAACTTCGCCCGCCGCGAAAAGGCGCCCCAAATTGGTTCGTGCATTTAAATCTGTCCTCACTCCACCCATTGCATAGTGAGCTGCCGGCCGCACCGGCGCGGGTTGCGTCGCGATGTCGACTCCGTAATTCAAACAGGTCTGATAAATGCGGGGAAAGCGCTCGCGGATGAACGCGGGTTCCCGCGAAGTTAAATCCAGAAACACGTTCGCGCTTCCCGTTCGCCTCAGTTCAGCCGTCACGGCGCGGCTTACAACATCGCGCGGTGCCAGATCGCCCAACTCATGGTAATTCGGCATGAATCGTTCGCCCAGGCTATTGATCAGCACCGCACCTTCCCCGCGAAGCGCTTCGGAAAGCAGAAAACGCGGCGCGCCCTCCACATACAAAGCCGTGGGATGAAACTGAACAAACTCAATGTTGCTGATTTCGGCACCGGCCCGGTAAGCCATCGCGACGCCATCGCCGGTTGCTACATCAGGGTTGGTTGTATCCAGATACACGCGCCCCAGGCCGCCGGTAGCCAGTAGCACCGCCCGCGCGCGAATCTCAGTCAGCGCACGCCGCGCCTCATCGTAAACCACAGCTCCTGCTATTTCTCCAGCCGAATTCTTCAACAGGTCCGTAGTAGCCGCATAACTTTGAAACCGTATATTCGGGAGCGAAGCTGCCTTGCGATACAGAGTACGCGCAATCTCGCGGCCCGTGGAATCGCCGTGCGAGTGCAGGATGCGGTTCCGACTATGAGCCGCTTCACGCGTAAACGATAGCTGTGTACCTTTCCGGTCAAACTCAGCTCCCCACTCAATCAACTGAGTAATTGCCGCCGGACCTTCTTCCACAAGCGTGTGCACCGCCACCGGGTCGCACAAGCCATCGCCGGCGTAAAGCGTGTCCTGTTCATGCAACTCCACTTCATCGTCGTCACTTAGAGCTACGGCTATGCCGCCTTGCGCATATTCCGATGACGATTCGCGTAACGTGTCCTTCGCAACCACAAGAACCGTTCCCGCTTGGGCCAGTTCGATAGCCGCCCGCAGCCCGGCTACACCGGCACCCACTACCAAAAAGTCTAGATCCATTTACTGTTGCGATTCTAACAGCCGGGCCGAAGATTTATACTTATTAGGAATGCCTTCCTTCGCGGTGCGGACACCGCAACGTGAATATCAGGCGCATGTGGAGCGCGGAATTGTTCAGCGAACCCAAGCTTTCCTGCCCCCCGATGTTTCCCGCATTTTTGTTGTAACCAATGAAGAAATCTGGCAACACCAGGGCCGTTCACTGGAGAAAGGCCTGAGTGGTGTGCCTTTTACCAAACTGCTGTTGCCCAGCGGCGAACAGCACAAACGAATGGCTGAGGTGGAGCGTCTAGCCTGCCTGATGGTGGATGCCGGTGCGGATCGGCATTCCCTTGTGATCGCTTTCGGCGGCGGCGTGGTGAACGATATGGGTGGGTTTCTTGCTGCCATCTTCATGCGCGGCATTCCCGTAATTCAGATCCCGACAACGCTCTTGGCGCAGGTGGATGCTGCTGTGGGCGGCAAGACCGGGGCCAACCTGGTAAACGGAAAAAATCTGGTGGGTTGTTTTCATCAGCCGCACGCCGTCCTGATCGATCCCGGCACCTTGGATTCACTGCCGGAGCGCGAATACCGCGCGGGCTTATGTGAAGTGATCAAGCACGGCGTGATTGCCAGCGAACCACTTTTTCGCTTGATGCAGCAACAGCGCGAGCAAGTATTGCAGCGTGAGGCATGGGTGGTGGATCAAATGATCGTGGATTCCGTCGGAATCAAGGCCCATGTGGTTACTTCCGATGAACGAGAAATGGGGTTGCGCAAAATTCTGAATTTCGGCCACACTTTTGGGCACGCGCTGGAAGCGGAGACCGGTTACACGCGCTTTCTGCATGGCGAAGCCGTGGGCTGGGGTATGCGCGCCGCCACTCTGCTGGCAGCGCACCGCGGGATGATTGGCAGCGCGGCTACTGAAATTCTTTCCGTGATTGATAGCTACGGACCTATTCCCGGGCTGCAGGGAATCTCCGCCGAAGCGCTGGAACGCCGGTTGCTAGCGGATAAGAAAACTGTACACGGCACCATTCATTTCGTTCTTCCTGTAGGCATTGGAGAAGTGCAAATTGTAACCGGAGTGCGGCAGCAGGAAGCACTCGCAGCGATTCAAGAGGCGCTTCTCTGAAAGCTTTGCAGAAGGGCACCACACCAGAAGGCACCCTTACCGAAGAAGAGGCTTCGCGATGGGTACGATCCATGTTCGCCCGCGTTGCCCACCGCTATGATTTTGCGAATCACCTGCTTTCTTTCGGAATCGACCGGCTTTGGCGCAGACGCGTGGTGGAATTGGTTCGACCGGTTTTGCATCGCGCGAACTCGCGTGTCCTGGACCTCTGTTGCGGCACCGGCGACTTGATGCTGGCTCTTAGCCGCGACCGCGCACAGCCGGTGATGGGAAGCGATTTCTGCCACCCCATGCTGCAGGCGGCATCCCGCAAGGACCGCCAGGCGCCCCTCATTGAAGCGGATGGCTTAGTGCTGCCCTTCAGCAATCAGTCGCTCGATCTGATTACCATCGCGTTCGGGTTCCGGAACTTTGCGAATTACGAAGCAGGCCTACTGGAATTACGGCGCGTGCTGAAACCCGGAGGTCTGCTGGCCATTCTGGAATTCTCTCAGCCTCCCAACCTCGCGCTTCGAACTCTCTATGAATGGTATTCCGGCCGCGTGCTCCCAAAAATTGGCGGCATGGTTTCCGGGTCACGCGACGCTTACGAATATTTGCCCTCTTCGGTACGGAAATTCCCGGGTGCCTCCGAACTCGCAAAGATGATGGAAGCCGCCGGTTTCACCTCAGTCACTTTTGAGCGGCTGACCTTCGGTGTTGTTGCTATCCACCTGGGGCACATTACGCAATGAGCATCACTTGCATGTCCATCACATTCGTGCCCGTCGGACCTGTCATCACAAGCGCATCCCTCGCCTTTAAGTACGGATAAGAATCGTTATTGTCCAGCGCGGCCCGCGCTTGAGAGTCCGCAGTGGCACCATTCACAATTCCCCCAGCCGCGTCGGTCGGTCCATCGGTGCCGTCAGTGCCGCAGCTCAGCACGGTAACGCCTGGCAGACCTGAAATGGCCAGCGCCGCCGCCAAAGCAAATTCCTGATTTCTTCCGCCCTTGCCGCTGCCTCGCAAAGTCACCGTGGTTTCGCCGCCGGAGAGCAGGCATACCGGCGGCTTGACTGGATGCGCGTGCTCACGCACCTCTCGCAAAATCGAAGCCAATACCTGGGCCGCCTCGCGCGTCTCGCCCTGAATGCTGGAACTTAACAGCAGCGTCCGGTATCCAAGTTTTCGCGCCTGCTTGCCGGCCGCGTCAAGCGCCAGCCGGTTGCTACCGATCACCACGTTCCGTGCTTTCGTGTCCTTCGGTGTTTCCCGCAGCAGTTCCGCGGCGCGCCCGGTAACGCCAAAGCGGTTCAACAGTTCGCGCGCACTCTCAACGGTAGTTGGATCGGCAGCAGTTGGGCCGGACCCAATCACTTCCAGGTTGTCGCCGATTACATCGGAGAGAATCAGCGTGATCACGTCAGCCGGTAGCGCCATGGCAGCCAGTTGGCCTCCCTTGATGCGCGACAAATGTTTACGCACCGTATTCATCTGGTGAATATCGGCACCGCCCGCCAGCAATTGACGGGTTATATCGCCTTTCTCTTCAAGCGAGAGACCCTCCACTGGAAGTGGCATCAACGCTGAAGCTCCTCCTGATAGCAAACACAAAACCAGATCGCCTTCTTGAGCAAAGCGCGCAATTTCCGCAATGCGTTCCGCTCCACGCATGCCTGCTTCATCAGGAATCGGGTGCCCGCACTCTCTCACTTCAATCGCGCGCAGCGGCTTTGTAGTATGCCCGTATTTGGTGTTCACCGCGCCCGCTGTAATGCGGCGGCCGAGTTTGCGTTCAGCCTCCGCCGCCATCACGGCAGCGGCCTTCCCCGCCCCCATCACGTAGATGTTGCGGTAACGCGTTGCGTCTATGTCCCAATGCGCGCGCATGGCTCGTACCGGGTCTGCCGCACGCACGCCAGCCTGAAAAATCGCCAGGGCGTCATTCCGGCTATTCTGGCCGGTCATTTGCCGAAAATCGGCAGTGCGAATATCTGCTCGATGGTTTGTTGGGTGTCTTCTTCAGCCACTGACACACGGTAAGCGGCTTCACGGTATGATGCCAGCCGTTCGTCATAAAGCCTGCGCAATATATCCGCGTCTTGCGCCAGAGGGCGATGGCTGTGCTTTTGAACCCGCCGCTCCACAATCGCAAAAGGGCAATCCAGCCACACCGAAACCCCATGGTTCGCAATCGATTCGCGATTTTCCGGTTGCGCAAATGTTCCGCCGCCCAGTGCGATCACGCAGGCCGCCCCCGCTCGAACGCGTTTGATACGCCAGCCCAATGCTTCTGTTTCAATGCGGCGAAACTCCGGCTCGCCTTGCCGCGCGAAGATCTCGGCAATGGAGCATTGCTCAGCCGTTTCAATATCCTGATCCAGATCGGAAAACTGCCAGCCAATGCGCTCTGCCAGCAAACGGCCCACGGTGGTTTTTCCTGATCCCATAAACCCCGTAAGAAAAATACCCGGCGTCTGTTTCAGTTTCAGAATCATCGGTTCATTTTGCTCAAGGGCGAGTCTATCATTCCCGGAAGCAGCCTTTCCGCTGCAATCGCCAGCCATCCCGAACCAGGCGTCACCACCGTGCGGGCACCGCGTTCCACTCCGCGTACAATCGCTTCCGCGCATTGTTCCGCGGTGATGGCTTGTTTACGAAACCTCACAATTCTTTCTGGTGGATTGCCCGTGGCTGAACCTTGGAACCCTGTGCTTACATACCCTGGCAAGACATTGGTTACCTGAATTCCAGTTCCCTGCAGTTCCCGTCTTAAACCTGAGCTTACGGAACTGAGAGCAGCCTTTGAAGCTGAGTACATGGTCATCCAGGGCAGCGCGATATCCGCGGCCAGGGACGACACATTCACAAGGTGGCCTTGCTTTTGCTCCCGCATGGAAGGGAGCACCAACTGAATCATTGCCACAGCGGCGAAGACGTTCAATTGAAACAGAGCCATCGTTTCGTTCAGATCGGCTGTCTCGGTGGGACCGTAAAGTCCTTGGCCCGCATTGTTGACCAGTATGTCAATTCGTCCATAGTTCGCGAGTGTCTGTTGCACAAGCCTTTCGCGATCGCCTGCACTCGTCAAATCGCACTGTGTAGAAAATACTTCCGGTATAGCAACTACCGACCGTGCAGCCGCGGAAACCAAAGCGCCTCGCCGGCTGAAAGAATCTACGCAGGCGCGGCCAATTCCGCGCGAAGCACCCGTGATCAATACCACTTTGCCGCGTACTTCCAAGTCTTGAACCTGGCTTCAGCATATCGCGGATGATAAAATTAACAATGCCGAGGCTGCTGCCGTTATTCCCTCTCCAATTGGTTGTTTTCCCGCGGACCCATCTTCCTCTGCATATTTTCGAGGATAGTTACAAGGAGATGGTGGGCGAAGCCATCGCGGAAAAGAGCGAATTCGGTGTCGTGCTGACCAAGGACGATGGCATCGTGAACGCCGGCTGCACCGTGCTTGTCGAAAAAGTGCTCACCACTTATCCTGACGGGCGCTTGGACATTGTGACGCGGGGTGCGCGCCGCTTTGAGATTCTCTCGTTGAATCAGGACAAGAGCTACCTGCGAGGCGAAGTCGAATTTTTCAATGATGACGATTCCGCCGATGTACCCGCGGATCTGCGCGCGCAGGCCCTTGAGAGCTTTCGTGCCATGGTGGAAGCTGGCGAAACCGATTTTTACCCCGAGCCGGTTCTCTCAGACCCGCAGCTCAGCTTCCAACTGGCGCAGGCTGTAAACGATCTTGATTTTCAAAGCGTGATTCTGCGCAACCGTTCAGAGACCGACCGTTTAAAACAGATCAGCCAGTTCCTGCATCGCTATGTGCCACACCTGAAACACATTGCCCGCATGAAACAGCTCGCCCCGCTAAACGGGTCCGGGCACAAGCCAACAGGGTTATAGAACGGTGATTGTTCGTCTTCGCGGAAACGTGTTGCGCCCGGTTCCCTGGGTATTCTCTCTCTGCGGCCACGGTATGTTGGTGGCGCTTTTGTGGCTGGTCTCAAACGGCATTCCGGCTAAGACCCCCTCCGCTTACGATCAATTGATCAAAGGCAAAGAAGCGCAGATCGTTTTCTATAAATTCAAAGACAAATTGCCTGACGTGAAGCCCGTTCAGAGTGCCGATGCCCGTCCGCCTAAGGCTGAGGTACGCATACCGAAGCAATCTATCGTGTCATCGCCGAAGGATGCGGTGAAAGGCCTGCAAATGGTGTGGCAGCCCGTTCCGGATATCCTGCCGAAAGATGTCCCCTCCCCGAACATTCTCGCCATCAAGGCACCCGCCATTGCCGCGCCGGAAAAGAAGAAATTCGTGCCACCCGCTGAACCTGTCAAGGCTGCGGCGCTTACCGCGCAACCAAAGCTTCCCGACGCGCCGCAACAACTTGCCCGGGAAAGCCGGTTGCCTGACCAGTTAGGCGCAGTGCCAAAACTTACAGCCGAAAATCGCATGCGTTTCGTTGCGCCTGAAGCGCGCGCTAAACGCGCGGCGGCTCAAGTAGCGGAGCTCGGTGCCGCACCGGCCATCGCGGCCAGCGCCCCAGCATCCAGCGCACTCGCGGGAATGAAGGCAGCGGATTTGAACATCGCGGTTGTCGGCTTGAATCCATCGGAAAAGAGCGCCATCCCGCAAGGCTCACGCGCTACAGAATTTTCGGCGGGTCCCGTGCTGCGTCCTGACGGCGGAACCGGTGCCGCGGGTAAAGGGGTGACTGTCCCGGACCTATACGTGAGCGGGGGCGGTCCTGCGGCCGTTCCCACTTTGATGGCTCGCTTGAATGCCGCCCCCACTTCGCCTGAAGCACTGCGCGGTATGTCTAAATACGCAGCGCGCGCTTCTGAGGCAACAACTTTGGCCCCGGCACCCCAAAAGATAGGAGCCACCCGAGTCTCCAGTGCTCCCAGCCCGCGTTTCGATGGCAAGGAAGTCTATACCCTGGCGATCCAGATGCCGAATATCACCAGCTATGTGGGCAGTTGGCTCATGTGGTACTCCGGCCGGGGAACTGGGGTTGGGCCTGTGATCGCGCCCGTTCCCCACCGCAAGGTTGACCCGAAATACATCGCGCAAGCAGCGGAAGAGCGCGTTGAAGGAAAGGTGCAATTGCTTTGCGTGATCCGCGGCACCGGGCATGTGGAGAATGTGGAACTGGTGCGCGGCATTGACGATCGCCTGGACCGGAGCGCTATGGAAGCCCTTGCTAAATGGGAATTCTCACCGGCCTTGCGCGGCGGTGAACCGGTGGATGTTGATGTACTTGTCGAAATTCCCTTCCGCCTGGCCCCACGATTGAACAAATGAAAATCACGGAACGGCAGCACCTTATTTTCGACGCGGACGATACTTTGTGGGAGAACAACATCTATTTTGAAGACGCGTTCGATCGCTTCTGCGGGCATCTGGCCCACTCTTCGCTCAGCCCGGATCAGGTCCGGTCGAAGCTGGATGCTATTGAAATCCAAAACAATAAGATCCATGGCTACGGTGCCGTTAACTTTGCCCGAAACCTGCGGCAATGCTACGGATCGCTTTGCGAAAGGCCAGTTTCCGACCGCGACCTTGACTACGTTTCGGAAATGGCCCACAAGATTTTAGAAAGCCCGATGGAACTGATGGATGGCGTTGCTGAAACGCTTCAGGAGTTATCCGGGCGCCATGAACTGACCATGTTTACGAAAGGGGAAACCGCGGAACAAACCAGTAAGATTGAACGTTCAGGCCTGCGGCCTTTGTTCGCTCATTGCGGCATTGTGAAAGAGAAAAACCGCGAGGCCTATCTGCGCTTGGCGGATGAACGTAACTTCCGTCACCACGCGACATGGATGATTGGTAATAGCCCGAAATCAGACGTAAACCCAGCATTAGC
>JAYTGM010000109.1:0-6974 GCA_043733425.1 Terriglobia bacterium | reverse complement strand
GAACTGATGATAATTTCCGTGAATGTCGCCGATGGCCACCACTCGCTCAACGCCCGTCCATACGCCGGGAATATTGGGTACAACTGTTGATTCCGGAGCAGCCGTTTCCCGTTCCACCGGAGCCGGTGCGCTGACTGGTTGTGAAACTAAAGCCGCAACAGCTTGAGGGCTCACTGAATCCGGCGACGGTGGTTTCACCTGGGGATTTTTAGCCAACGCTATCTGCTTAGCATGATCTTTCTTAAACTGCTCCGCTACCTGCTGGGCCTGGACAATCTGCTTTTTGGTCAGCTTTTCGGTTGTCAGCTGAATCAGATCAGAAGCCCGCGGGTCCCCTGCTTCTTTCGCAAGAATATAAAACGTATGCGATTGGACCAGATCGCGTTTCACGCCGTCCCCGTTGTAATACAGAATCGCCAGGTTACAGAGAGCGCCATCGTTCCACTGGTCAGCGGCCTTGCGATACCACTTCTCCGCTTCGACAAAATCGATCTTTACCCCATGCCCAATGTCGTACATAACGCCAAGATTGAACTGCGCGTCGTCGTTCCCTTCCTCAGCGGCTTTGCGGTACCACTTTTCAGCTTCCGCGAAGTTGTGCTGCCCTTTTTCTCCGCCGTCGTATAACGTGCCCAGGCTATTGGCAGCATTCGCGTCTCCCTTCGCCGCCGCTTTTTCGAACCATCGGGTGGCCTGAACATAATCTTTCGGCACGCCAGCGCCGGTGCTGTAGAGGACACCCAGGTTGTATTGTGCCTCCGGAATACCCTTTTCCGCTGCAATCAAATACCACTTAGCTGCCTCTGCGGAATCCTGTTGAACGCCTTGTCCTTTGGCGTAGAGAAGCGCCACGTTATACGCGGCAAATGGTAAGCCCTGCTCCGCAAGCGGCTTCCACTCACTCAAGGCAGTAGCAAAGTCCCCCTTTGAGAATGCCTGTTTTCCCACTTCGAAATCAGCACCCAAGAGGGAAACAGTAAAAACAGCAAAAACAGCAACGTGCAAGCCCTTCATCCCAAACCTCATTCCTCTTCCAAAAGCAATTTCCGCGCCAAGTGCCACAATTGGTTATGGCCGTATGCATTTTAGGCATTGAATCGTCATGCGATGAGACTGCCGCTGCCGTAGTTGACGATTCTGGCTCGATTCTTTCCTCAGTTGTCGCCTCCCAGCTAGCAGCACACGCGCGATATGGTGGCGTCGTTCCAGAAATCGCCTCCCGGGAGCACGGCCGCGCGATTGTTCCGGTCGTCCGAGCGGCGATGGACGAAGCCGGGCTCATTTGGACTGACCTGGCCGCTATTGCCGTGACCGTTGGCCCAGGTTTAATCGGTTCGCTGCTGGTAGGCACCACCTACGCAAAATCCCTCAGTTATGCGCTCAGTCTTCCACTCATTGCGGTAAACCACGTGGCAGGGCACATCCAAGCGGTCATTCTGGAAGCGCGGCAGCAGGGAACGCCCGTCCAGTTCCCTGCCCTGGCGCTGGTTGTGAGCGGGGGGCACACTCACCTCTTTTCTGTTTCCGAAAAATTCGAGTACAAGCTACTTGGCAAAACGCGCGACGACGCCGCCGGCGAAGCCTTCGATAAGATCGGCAAGTTACTTGGTTTCGGCTATCCAGGCGGCCCGGTGATCGATCTGTTAGCTCCGCATGGGAACCCGCGCGCCATCCGGTTCACTTTAGCCAAGCTCCGGGAAGGTAACTCCCTCGATTTCAGCTTTAGCGGACTCAAAACCGCGGTTTTGCGCTGGTTTCAGGCTCAGGAGATGCTGCAGGAGCTCGAAGATCGCCATGCTTTGCGGGCTCAACATGCGCACCCCACACTGGAGCAATGGCTGAAAGTAACGCCGCAGCGAACCCTGGATGCGGTGGCAAGCTTCCAACACACGGTAATCGCTGAGTTGCTAGCCCGAGTTCAGCCCAGTGCGGAGCAAATTGGGGCAAAATCACTGATTATTTCGGGCGGTGTCGCGTGCAATAGCGGTTTACGCCGGGCCGCCGCGGAAAGCGGCTTCGGAATTCCGGTCCACTTCCCTTCGGTATCTCTCTCCACGGATAATGCTGTCATGATCGCTGCGGCGGCGTTCTCGAAGTTCAAGCGCGCCGAGTTCGCCGGCCTCGACGCGGCGGTCTACGCCCAGTTGCCGTTGTAGGATAAAGCCGTGCCCATCGCGACGGGGTTGATTACTTGCGAAGATTCGCTCTTGATGCCTGAAAGCAATCTAGAAGAAGTAATCAACGGAGTCTTGCAAATTATGCCGCCAGCCAATATGGGTCACTCGCTGATTTAGAGTTACTTGATTCGCTTTCTAAATCTCACACTCGCGGATGCATTTGTCAATCTCGGGTGGTCAGCGGGTGTCGGGATACAGACTAGAAACCCGGAACGTCGCCGTATACCGACTGACGGACGGAACGCTTGTGATGCAAACACAACGTGACATCGGGCGATTTGGAACCCAATATCTGTTCGAAAGGCGTTCCAGTCAAAGAACTGTGGAACGCCTTCCGCAGAAATCGCTAAGCGCGCGCTGCGTCGATCTTTTCCGGATCGACGCCTAATTCGTCAAATGCCTTGACGGCCCTCTTGGCATCGAACTTACCATCGCGTGACAGACGGCTCAACGCAGCAGCGGCGATGGAAGCCGCATTCACTTCGAAATGCCTGCGCAGGTGTTCGCGGTTATCGCTCCGGCCGAAGCCGTCCGTACCCAAAGTGACCATCCTGCCCGGCAGCCACGGCGCAATCTGATCCTGTACGGCTTTCATAAAATCTGAAGCTGCCACAATAGGACCTTCTACACCGTCCAGCACAGTAAGAATGTAAGGCTTCTTTGGAGCCTCAGCCGGATGCAGACGGTTCCAACGTTCAATGGCCAGTGCATCGCGGCGGAGTTCGTTGTAACTGGTCACACTCCACACATCCGCCGATACGCCATACTTTTCTTCCAGAATTGCCTGCGCCTTAAGCGCTTCAAGTAAGATCGGGCCGCTGCCGAATAACTGAACTTTCACCTTCGGCTTCTTATTTTCGGAAGCTTTAAAGCGATAGATCCCTTTCAAAATACCCTCGCGCGAGCCTTCGGGCATGGCGGCCATCGGGTAAGTATCGTTGTACAAAGTGATGTAATAAAACAGATCCTCGCCTTCCTGATACATGCGGCGAATTCCGTCTTGAACAATTACCGCGATCTCGTACGAGTAAGCCGGGTCATAGGTGGCAAGCGAGGGAACAGTACTTGCTAGCAGAATACTATGTCCATCCTGATGCTGCAGTCCCTCGCCTGAAAGTGTGGTGCGCCCGGCCGTACCGCCCATCAGAAACCCTTTGCCCCGTGAATCGGCAAACGCCCAGATCATGTCGCCGACACGCTGAAACCCAAACATCGAATAGTAGATAAAGAACGGAATCATTTCCGTCTTGTAATTCGCGTAAGCGGTACCGGCCGCGGTAAAGGAGGCCATGGAGCCGGCCTCGGTAATACCTTCCTCCAGAATCTGCCCGTCTTTGGCTTCCTTGTAATAAAGCAGCATGTCCGCATCGTGCGGTTTATAAAGCTGGCCTTGGCTGGCGTAAATGCCGAACTGTCGGAATAAACTTTCCATACCGAAAGTGCGCGCCTCATCCGGAATAATCGGCACCACGCGCGGACCCAGATCTTTCGTCTTCATCAGCTTCGTCAAAATCTTGACGAACGCCATTGTGGTGGAAGGTTCCGGCCCCTTTGAAGCGTCCAGCGATTCGCTGAAGGTTTCCAGCGGAGGAGCGGTAATCTTACTCTGCGGCACTTCCCGGGTTGGCATGTAACCGCCCATTTCCTTGCGGCGGGCATGCATATAAACCATTTCCGGCGAATCAGCGGGAGGGCGATACACACCACCGGATTGCGCGGCGGAATCCGGAATGTTGATGTCGAACATGGTCCGGAAGTACTCCAGATT
This sequence comes from Terriglobia bacterium, assembly GCA_043733425.1. Taxonomy (GTDB): domain Bacteria; phylum Acidobacteriota; class Terriglobia; order Bryobacterales; family Bryobacteraceae; genus JALYXI01. The sequence goes on along the minus strand of JAYTGM010000109.1, from coordinate 3,029 downwards.
CTTCGGCTCCATCATCTTTTGCTGATGGGTGGCGTTGCGCGCTTCCAGATCGCCCAAACCATAGCCCTTCACCGTTTTGGCAAGCACCACACTGGGGCCGCCCTTAAATTCCACAGCCTGTTTATAGGCGTTATACACTTTTTGCGGGTCATGCCCGCCACGCCGGAACTTGCCGAGTTCTTCGTCTGACATACCGGCCACAAGCGCGGCCGTTTCCGGGTATCGCCCGAAGAATTCCTTACGGATATAAGCTCCTCCCTTCGCTTTGAATGACTGATATTCGCCATCCACGCACTCATTCATTAGTTGAACCAACTTGCCGGACTTATCTTTTTCCAGCAACTTGTCCCAGTTACTCCCCCAGATGCACTTAATCACATTCCAACCGGCTCCGCGGAATGCCGCTTCCAGTTCCTGAATGATTTTGCCGTTTCCGCGCACTGGGCCATCCAGGCGTTGTAAGTTACAGTTCACGACAAAGACAAGGTTATCCAGTTTCTCGCGTGAACCGAGCGTTAAAGACCCAAGCGATTCCGGCTCATCCGTCTCGCCATCACCAAGAAAAGCCCAAACCTTGCGCGGAGTCTTCTGGATCAAGCCTCGATTTTCCAGATACCGCATAAAGCGGGCCTGGTAAAGAGCGCTTAAGGGCCCTAGCCCCATTGAAACCGTTGGAAAACTCCAGAAATTTTTCATCAACCACGGATGAGGGTAAGAACTCAGGCCCGGGGTATCGCGCAACTCATGACGGAAATTACCTAAATCCCGCTCAGAAAGGCGGCCTTCCAAGAAGGCACGCGAATACACACCGGGCGAGGCGTGGCCTTGAAAATAGATGAAATCTCCAGGTTGATCGCCATAGCTGGCATGGAAAAAGTGATTGAAACCCACTTCCAACAGCGTCGCCAGAGACGCGTAAGTAGAAATATGCCCGCCAATTCCATGATCGTTCTGGTTCTGGTGGCTCACCATAGCCATCGCGTTCCATCGCGTCAGGCTCTTGATTTTGCGCTCCATGGCGCGGTCACCCGGAAACGGAACTTCGTCTTCCACCCGAATCGTGTTGACGTAAGGAGTATTGAACTCAGTAGGGAGCTTGATTCCCGTGGAACCGGCACGCGCCGTAAGTTTTTCTAGCAGGAAACGGCCGCGTTCCGGCCCAATATCGTCTACAATCTGGTCGAACGCTTCCAGCCACTCGCTGGTCTCTACCGAGTCGCTGTCCGTGGGACGTTCCGTGATGTTCTGGTGCATGGATATTCACCATTATAGTGAACCGAACCATGCCGACGCATGTACCTACCAGGTCTCAATTTTACGCATCGCGCGGGGCTTGAACATATACGGAGACGCCAGGCTTTCGTGTCCGCCCTTGTCCACCGCTTTGATTCCGAAAACCCGGTCGTCAATTGATACGTTCTCGAATGTGTAAGTAAGGACGTTGCCGACAAACGTCTCCTTCTCCCAATCGGGAGCTTGTGTGGACCGCTCCACCACAATATAGCCGGCCAGGTCGGGCTCGGGCACCTCGTTTTTCCACTTCAAAACGGCATCGTACCGGTTCTTTCCCCTCGTAATCATTGGCGAACTTTGGCCCTTTCGCTCGCCCTGTTCAATGATGTACTCCGTGACAGGGGTTTTCGGTGCCAGCGCCAAACTGGCTGCGGCGGCCATGTTGAGCTTGGCAACGCGGGTTGTGTACGGAACTGAAGTATTCGCAAAAGTGTCTGTCGCGGTGTGTTGGTTCGAAAAATTTTCGGCGGGAGTGGTGAACCGGACCGCGGCAAACTGTTGCTGGTTGAACGGCGTATGGTCGCCGCCCCTGCCGAAGCGGTCCGCGCGGAAGATCAGATCCACACGCAGAGCCGGATAGTATTTGTTGCCCGCCTCACGGATATAACGCGCTAATTCGCGGGAGGGCGAATCGTTTGGATCCTCAGAAAAGACCCGGATTGAGCCATTATCACGGAACCCGTTGCCCGAAACTTCACTTCCAATGATGTCGTTATTTAGAACCGCCTCAATCAGCTCATTATGTTTGCGCGCGTTTTCCGCATAAAGCGAACTTCCCACCAACCCCATCTCTTCGCCCGCAAAAGCGATAAAGACAATAGTTTTCCTGAATTCATGCGTACTCATCACCCGCGCCAGTTCCATCACCGCTGCCGTGCCGCTCCCGTCGTCGGTAACCCCCGGCGACGGCCGTGTAAAGTTAGCGTATTCGCGCCGGGTAGCTTCCTCCGAAGGCGGCGAATCCTCATTGCGTGCGCCTAGCGCGAGCGTATCGTAATGCCCGCTCACGATGATTTCACGCTCTTTCTCACTGGTCCCGGGAAGCACTGCCACCACATTCACCAGTTCGATATTGCTCTGGATACGGCCTTGCTTCTTCACCTTGTGCGTATCGAAGCGCACCTGCAAGCGCGGGCTGTAGCTCTGCAGTTCCGCGGAAATCCAGCGGCGGGCCGCCCCACTGCCTGTTATCTCAGACGCATCATTCGTGTGAACATTGCGGTTTCCGAAAGTCTCGAGTTTCCGAAGCGTGGCTTCAATGCGCTTTTCAGAAACCTGGTCCACCAGAGCTTTAATTTCCGGATCCGGGACCGCGCTCGCGCCCTGCGCGGTTATCTGTAAGAATGCCAATAGCAATAAAATCCGCCCCATTTGAGTTCCGCCCAGTGTAGCGTAAACGCAGGGAATGCATCTGCATTCGCTCAACCCCTTAGTCATTGGATCTCAAACGTAAGGCTGGCCCAGGAGCTTTCCCAAGCCGCAACGTTAGGTTCGGCGCAGCGCTCCATCTTTAGAGCGTGCAGCCGCCACAGGCCAGCTTTACTTAGCGGCACACTTATCGCGCCATCCGCGCCCGTTCGGCCAATCACAGTAGTTTTGTGTCCTTTCCCTAAGGCCCAAGCCGCCTCCAGTTGCAATCCCGCTGCTGCTTTCCCTCGAAATAGAACTTTGACAGGTAAAGAACCGCTTCCCCGGATCGCATACGGGTCGGCAAGCGGAATAATCTCAAGGGTGAA
>JAYTGM010000108.1:0-2481 GCA_043733425.1 Terriglobia bacterium | reverse complement strand
ATTTTATCGACACCGCCAACCTGTACACCAACGGGACCAGTGAGAAATTGCTGGGCGAATTCCTGGGCGCGGACCGGGGCAGCGTGGTGCTGGCTACGAAGTATACAAACTCGATGGCGGGTACGGACCCGAACGCAGCGGGTAACCATCGCAAGAACATGATGCAGTCGGTGGAGGCGAGTCTGAAGCGATTGAAGACCGATTACATCGATCTGTACTGGCTGCACATTTGGGATTTTCTGACGCCGGTGGAAGAGATCATGCGGGCGTTCGACGACCTGGTGCGCCAGGGGAAAATTCTGTATGCGGGCATTTCCGATGCGCCGGCCTGGCGGGTGTCGCAGGCGAATACGCTTGCCGGTTTGCGGGGTTGGACGCCATTCATCGGGCTGCAGGTGGAATATAGCCTGATTGAGCGGACGCCGGAGCGCGATCTTCTCCCCATGGCGGAGGCGATGGGGCTTGGTGTGACGGCGTGGTCGCCGCTGGCCTCGGGAATACTGACGGGCAAGTACCACGGTGGAAAGAAAGACGAGGGTGGCAGGCTTTCAAGCCCGATGATGGGGGGCTGGCCGCAGCTGGATGACCGCAAGAAACGCGTGGTGGAAGCCGTATTGGCGGTGGCGGAAGAGATTGGCCGGCCGCCAGCACAGGTGGCTTTGAGTTGGGTGCGGCAGCAGGGACCGGTGGTGATTCCGATTATCGGCGCGAGCAAGGTGGAGCAGCTTCGGGACAATATCGCGTCGCTTGAGCTGACGCTGGAGGAAGGGCAGCTTAAGAAGTTGAATGGGGCGAGCGCCATTGAGATGGGCTTTCCGCACGATTTCTTTGCGAAGCCCATGGTACGGACGTTCATGTACGGCGGACTGTACGACCAGATTGAGAAGCCCAGGCGCTAAACAACTGGCTATTCAGTTGCGACTGCGTGGAACGTGATCACGATTCCCGATGAGGCGGCTGCTGAGTTAGGGATTGGCGACCGCCGCGTGAAGCTAACGAATTTGCGGAAGCTTTTCTGGCCGGAATTGAAGATTACCAAGCGCGACCTGCTGCAGTATTATGCCGATATCTCGCCAGTGCTGCTGCCGCACCTGGCGGACCGCGCGATGGTGATGAAACGGTATCCAAACGGGGCCGCGGGCGAGTTTTTCTTTATGAAGCGAACGCCGCCGGGAGCACCGGACTGGCTGCGCACCTGCGAAATTCAGCATGCTTCCGGGAACACGATCAGCTTTCCGGTGATTGATGATGTGGCCGCTCTGCTGTGGGTGATCAACCTGGGCTGTATCGATTTAAACCAGTGGTATGCGCGGTGCGATGACGTGAACCGCCCCGATTACCTGCATTTCGATTTAGACCCGACGCCGGGGGCGAAATTGAAACAGGTGTTGCAGACGGCGTGCGCGGTTCATGAGGCGCTGCAGGCGCTGAAAATTCCGAGTTATCCGAAAACGACGGGCTCGCGGGGCATTCACATTTATGTGCCGATTGAAAGAGGCCCGGTGCAGAAGCAGGTGTGGACTTTTGCGAAGGAATTCGCGCGCACCATGGCTGCCCGGCATCCGGAACTGGTGACGGCGGAGTACAAGGTGGCCAAGCGCCCCGAGAAACACGTGCTGGTGGACTATAACCAGAATGCCTGGGGCCGTACGCTGGCTTCCGTGTATTCCGTGCGGCCGACCCCCAAGGCGACTGTTTCCGCGCCGGTGACCTGGGAGGAAATTGAACATGGATTCCATCTGCGGGATTTCACGCTCCGCAATATGCCCAAGCGTGTGAAGGAAGTAGGGGACCTGTTCAGCCCGTTATTGTTAGAGCAGAAACGGTTCAAGTTGGAGAAGTTGCTGAAATGAAGCTTCCGATTATGCCGCCCTATCTGCCCATGGAGGCGTCCACCGCGGCGGAGATTCCAGAAGGACCCGAGTGGCAGTATGAGCCGAAGTGGGATGGCTTCCGCTGCCTTGCTTTTCGGAACGGCGATGAAGTGGAGTTGCAATCGAAAGCGGGAGAGCCGCTGGCGCGGTATTTTCCGGAAGTGGTGCAGGCTGTGTTGTCGCTGAAGGCACGGCAATTCGTGCTGGATGGCGAAATCTTTCTGCCCTCATTCGACAGCCTGCTGCAACGGATTCACCCGGCGGCAAGCCGCATTGCGAAGCTAAGCCGCGAAACGCCGGCGACTTACATTGTCTTCGATTATCTGGTGGATGCGAACGGAGAGTTGCTGGCCGGGCAGCCACTGCGGGAGCGCCGCCGCAAACTGGAGGGCTTCGCGGCGAAGTTCTTCGAAGATCAGGAAAAGATTCAACTCTCACCCGCAACCTGCGACGTGGCGATGGCGAAAGACTGGCTGGCCAGCGTGGGCGTGAAGCTGGACGGCGTGGTGGCGAAGCGTCTGGATCTTCCTTACGAAAGCGGCAATCGCGAAGGCATGGTGAAGGTGAAGAACCTGCGCACGGCAGATTGCGTGGTGGGCGGCTTCCG
>JAYTGM010000107.1:0-6999 GCA_043733425.1 Terriglobia bacterium | reverse complement strand
TTACGCGCGATCTGATTGAAAAGATCCGCGCCCGCGATCTGAAACGCATGCGCCTGAAAGACAAGGACGTGCGGGTCAACGAACAGATTGACGACATTGAAGAAATGACGTCGCGCCAGATTGCCGTGCTTGAAAAGATCACGGATGAGAAGATCGCGAAACTCCGCAAGGGCGATGAATTGCCCCCCGGCGTGATCAAGCTGGTGAAGGTTTATATCGCCATGAAGCGCAAGCTTTCCGTGGGCGATAAGATGGCCGGCCGCCATGGCAACAAGGGCGTGGTGGCGCGCATTCTGCCAGAAGAAGATATGCCGTATCTTCCGAACGGCACGCCGGTTGAGATTGTTCTGAACCCGCTTGGCGTTCCCAGCCGTATGAACGTTGGGCAGATTCTGGAAACGCATCTGGGCTGGGCCGCGCAGGCGCTCGGTGTACATTTCGCGACTCCGGTATTCGATGGAGCGACCGAGGTGGAAATCAAGAAGCAGCTTACGCTTGCCGGGCTGAATACTTCCGGTAAGACGATTCTCTTCGACGGCATGACCGGCCAGGAGTTCGAACAGCCGGTTACCGTGGGCTACATTTACATGCTGAAGTTGTCGCACCTGGTGGACGACAAGATTCACGCTCGGTCGATTGGACCCTACTCGCTGATCACTCAGCAGCCGCTGGGCGGCAAGGCGCAGTTCGGTGGACAGCGTTTCGGCGAAATGGAAGTTTGGGCGCTTGAAGCATATGGTGCCGCTTACATTCTGCAGGAATTGCTGACCGCGAAATCAGACGACGTGTATGGCCGCGCGAAGATTTACGAGGCCATTGTGAAGGGCGAAGCCGCCATTGAACCGGGCGTGCCGGAATCCTTCAACGTGCTGATCCGCGAATTGCAATCGCTGTGTCTCGATGTGGAACTGATGAAGAAGGTTCGCGAGATTCCCGCCGACACGGCGCTCGCGGCCGACTAAAGCAAGCAACTCATTGTCCGGAGAGGGCGCGTGCGCAGTGCTTCAAAACCGCGCCTTCTCAAGTTTCTAAACCGTTTATTTGGCGTTCTGGAGAGACGATAAATTTTTATGAGATCCTCACCGTACGATCGAGGCAACATCATTGCGGATTTCGACAGTATTCGAATTTCGCTCGCATCCCCTGAAAAGATTCGATCCTGGTCCCATGGCGAAGTCACCAAGCCGGAAACCATCAATTACCGCACCTTCAAACCCGAACGCGACGGGCTGTTCTGTGCGCGTATTTTCGGACCGGTAACCGACTGGGAATGCTTGTGCGGCAAGTACAAGCGCATGAAGCATCGCGGCGTTATTTGCGACAAGTGTGGCGTGGAAGTGACGCTTGCGCGTGTGCGTCGTGAACGCCTCGGCCATATTGAGCTGGCCAGCCCGTGTTCGCACGTTTGGTTCTTCAAGGGTCTGCCTTCGCGCATTGGACATTTGTTGGACATTACGCTTCGTGAACTGGAGCGGGTGCTTTATTTCGAAGCATTCGTGATTGTGGACGCCGGTGAAGTGCCGGAACTCGCGATGGGTGAAGTGATTTCGGATGAGCGCAAGCGCGCGCTCGATACGGAACATGCGGGCAAATTCATCGCCATGATGGGTGCCGAAGGTATTAAGGAACTGCTCAAGAAGGTGGATGTTGAGCACCTTTCCGAATACATTCGGGAAGCGATGAAGACAGAAACTTCGCAGCAGAAGAAGCTGAAATTTGCTAAGCGCCTGCGCGTGGTGGAAAGCTTCCGCAAATCAGGCAACAAGCCGGAGTGGATGATTCTGGATGTCATCCCCGTGATTCCGCCGGAACTGCGTCCCTTGGTGCCGCTTGATGGCGGCCGGTTCGCGACCAGCGATTTAAACGATCTGTATCGCCGCGTGATCAACCGCAACAACCGGCTGAAGAAGCTGATGGAACTGCACGCGCCGGACGTGATTGTCCGTAATGAAAAGCGCATGCTGCAGGAAGCAGTCGATGCGCTGTTTGATAACGGCCGCCGCGGCCGCGTGCTTCGTGGTGCAAACAATCGTCCGCTGAAATCGCTCTCCGATACGCTGAAGGGCAAGCAGGGCCGCTTCCGGCAGAACTTGCTCGGTAAGCGCGTCGATTACTCCGGCCGTTCCGTGATCGTGGTAGGACCCGAACTCAAGTTGCATCAATGCGGCCTGCCGAAGAAAATGGCGCTCGAACTGTTCAAGCCGTTCATTTATCATCGGCTGGAGCAGCGCGGGCATTGCACCACCATCAAGCAAGCGAAAGAGCTTGTGGAACAGCAGGATCCCGTGGTTTGGGACATTTTGGAAGAGGTCATCAAAGACCATCCCATTCTGTTGAACCGCGCTCCCACTTTGCATCGTTTAGGGATCCAGGCGTTTGAGCCGGTGCTGGTGGAAGGGAAAGCCATTAAGGTTCACCCGCTGGTCTGCACCGCGTTCAACGCGGATTTCGACGGCGATCAGATGGCCGTTCATATTCCGCTATCGCCCGAAGCGCAGATTGAAGCATCGACTTTGATGCTGGCTTCGAACAACATCCTGTCTCCCGCGCATGGCGGTCCTATCGCGATCCCGACGCAGGACATGGTGCTGGGCTGCTACTACCTGACAAAGGTCCGCCCCGGTTCGCGCGGTGAGGGCCGTACCTTCGCCTCGACCGATGACGTTCTGATCGCCCTCGAAATGGGCGAGGTGGAAACGCTCACCATGATCAAGCTGCGCTACACCGGCAAGGTCATCGATCTCACCAAGGCTTTCGATTCACAGAACGTGGTTCACACCGAGCCTTCCGAATATGTCAAGCAGTACATGGACACGACAGTTGGCCGCGTGATTCTGAACGACAACCTTCCGGAAGACATGCCGTTCATCAATGGCTTGCTCAAGAAGAAGGGCCTTGCTCAGATGGTTCACTATTGCTACCTGAAATTCGGTCTGCATGTGACGGTCGGCATGCTCGATCAGATTAAGAACCTTGGCTTCCTGTACGCAACACGCGCTGGTATCTCCATCGGTATCGATGACATGGTTGTTCCCGCTTCTAAGCCGATGCTGGTCAAGAACGCGGAAAAAGAAGTGATCGCCGTGGAATCGCAGTATCAGGACGGCGCGATCACCACCGGGGAACGCTACAACAAGATCATCGAAATCTGGAGCAAGGTTACCGAACGCGTTTCAGATGAAATGTTCTCCGCCATGGAAGAGGACGACCGCACCGGTCGTTACCTGAATCCGATTTACATCATGGCCGATTCCGGCGCCCGCGGATCGAAACAGCAGATCCGCCAGCTTTCCGGTATGCGCGGTCTGATGGCCAAGCCCTCCGGCGAGATCATCGAAACCCCGATCACGGCCAACTTCCGCGAAGGGTTGAACGTGCTGCAGTACTTCATTTCGACGCACGGTGCCCGTAAGGGCCTGGCCGATACGGCGCTCAAGACCGCCGATTCCGGTTATCTCACCCGCCGCCTCTGCGATGTCGCGCAAGATGTCATCGTCAGCGAAAGCGATTGCGGCACCACGGAAGGCATTTACGTGGAGCCGATCATTGAATCGGGCGAGATTATCGAACCGTTGCGCGACCGGATTGTAGGCCGCGTGGCGCAGGAAGATCAGCTTGATTTTGAAGGCAATGTGATTGTCGGCGTGAATGAAGAGATCACGGAAGCGCTCGCAAGCCGCATTCAGGCTTCGGGTTCGGATCGTGTGAAGATCCGCTCCGTGTTGACCTGCGAATCGAAGCGCGGTGTTTGCGTGCTTTGCTACGGGCGCAACTTGGCGACGGGCCGTCTGGTGGAGCGCGGTGAAGCGGTCGGCATCATCTCCGCCCAATCCATCGGCGAGCCGGGCACGCAGCTCACCATGCGTACCTTCCACATCGGTGGAACGGCGACGCGGGTTTCGGAACAGTCCACTCAGGATGCGAAGTCTGACGGCTTCGCGCACTATATCGGGCTGCAATCCGTCAAGAACGAAAAGGGCGAACTGATCGCCATGAACCGCGCGGGCATCATTGCGGTTCATGATGAAAAGAACCGCGAGAAGGAACGCTACCCGGTTGTGTACGGCGCGAAGATCCTGGTCAAAGACGGCGACGCCGTCAAGACAAATCAGATCCTGCTGGAATGGGATCCTTACACATTCTCGATTCTGACGGAAACCTCAGGCATTATTCACTTCAAGGATCTGGTGGAAAGCGTCACCATGGCCGAGCAGGTGGATGAAGTGACCGGCATGTCGCAGTTGGTCGTGGTGGATAGCCCCGATGAGAAGCGGCAGCCGATGATTCAGGTGAAGGCTGAGGGCAGCCGCGCGGATACCAAGAAATACCTGATGCCGACCCACGCTCACTTGATGGTGCGGGACGGCGATACGGTACACGCGGCCGATGTTCTGGCCAAGATTCCGCGGGAAACCACGAAGACCAAGGACATCACCGGCGGTCTGCCGCGTGTTGTGGAATTATTCGAAGCGCGCAAGCCGCGTGACCCCGCGATCATGGCGGAAATCAACGGCATTGTCCGCTTCGGCGAAGTGGTGAAGGGACAGCGCCGCATCTATGTGGTCGGCGACGATGGCGAGGAGCGGGAATATTCGATTCCGCGCGGCGTACACATCAACGTTCAGGAAGGCGAGCGCCTGAAGGCAGGCGACCCGCTGATGGATGGTCCACGCAACCCGCACGATATTTTAGCGGTGCTCGGCGAGAAGGAACTGCAGAAGTATCTGGTGAATGAAATCCAGGAAGTGTACCGTCTGCAGGGCGTCAACATCAACGATAAGCACCTTGAAGTAATCAGCCGTCAGATGATGCGCTGGATCAAGGTGGAAGATATTGGGGACACGGAATTCCTGCCGGAAGAAGTGGTAGATCGCTTCAAGTTCCGTGCGGAAAATCAGCGTGTTCTGGAAGCGGGCGGGCGTCCGGCTGAGGGCAAAGCGGTACTCCTTGGAATTACGAAGGCATCGCTTTCCACTGATAGTTTCATCAGTGCGGCGAGCTTTCAGGAAACCACGCGCGTACTCACCGAAGCCGCCATTAACGGCAAGGTGGATTACCTGCGCGGCCTGAAAGAAAACGTCATCATGGGGCGCCTGGTGCCAGCCGGAACCGGCATGGAATACTATCGCCGCGTGAAGATTGCGGGCGAAGACGTGGTGGAAGAACCGGTAGTGGAGCCGACTCTCGACACCATTCCTGGGTACGACGACGAAGCCCGGATTCAGTATACGGGTGGGCTATCGGAAGACCTGGGCGAGGGTACGATCGCCGAGTAAATTCGCGACGAGGTGGTAAGTGAAGGCCGGAAGGAGTCAAGTCTCCTTCCGGCCTCTTTTGTTTCTGGAGGGAGCAAGTTTAAATTGAGGTGAGCAATATCAACCTCGCCGCACGCACCTGAGATTCGCCCTTGAATTCCGCATTCGACGGTACGCCGCCTGACTTGCTATAGGATTTCTCTGGGCTAAGCGTTCGTGTATGCTGAGCGTTATGAGCTACACTTTCGTGCTCGAGCGAGAGCCGGATGGCGGCTACCACTTTGTGATCCGGGACCACGAATCTGGCCTTAGGATCCTGTCTCAGCAGGATCATGTGGCTGCCCTTTTACCGTTGAAAGAGAAAGCCATCCCGTGTGGGTCCAGAAGTCTTTAGGCACAACTTCGCGTGGGAACAGCTTGCGCGGCTTGGTCGTTTGCCGGAGCGTTGTAATTTAACTGAGTGGGTTTGCGTAACCAGATATAGAAGTGGTTGCCCAAAACAGCTACTCGCGAGGAGCGGAAGAGGAGCAGGTCAAGGTAGCGCAGAGGCGATAGCATCCAGCCGAGCAGGCCATGAATCACCGCGCGGAGGTGCCGGTTTTCTGTCCAGATCTTGGCGTACTCGAGAACAAAAACGAGCAACGTGGCCGTGGGCCCCGTTCGCCACCCTTCCGCTACTATTTCCAGATTGAGGCTTAACGCTTTAATGCCGTCCAGGGTAAACCTGCGGTAGTCTTTGGGGTACTCGTGAAAAGGGTGGCAGAACGGAGCGACAATGTGGAGATGACCGCCAGCCGCAAGCACGCGTTCCAGCTCCACCATAACTTTTTGCGGGTTGTAAACGTGTTTTAGCACTGCATCCCACTCGATAGATTGGAACTGGCCATCCTGAAAGGGAAGAAAATGGGCATCCGCAGCGACGTCGACACCCGGCATGGCAACGATGTCGAGGTTGATGTAGCCGTGTACTTGGCGTCCGGCACCGCCCAGATAAAGGTTGTGATTGCCTAGCGGGAAGCGAGGTTCGCTGGGGTTGTGAATTAGCGGTGCGGGCGGAGAGAAAAGCCGTTTCAACCGGGCGGCGATGGTTTGCGCATTACGCACTGCATACTGATGGTTGAGCTGGCGGACGTTCACGGCACTGCCGTTCCATAAAACGGAGTTTGCTCCGGGCCGAGGATCTCAGCGCGAAGGTACGAAGCAATGCGCGTGGAAGTCATGGCCTTAGTGTACTTAAAGAAGTTTTGAGGAACGGGCACGAACACTGATCCCGCGTCCAAGCCGAAGCTGGTGCTGGTTAAAGAAAGTACACCACCCATTCGTGCTGTTATTCTAAAGCTATGGCGCTGGTTCCTGATTACATTGCTTCTCTGCGGCCCTATGAGGCGGGACGGAATGCGGAAGAAGTCGCTCGCACCTACGGATTGTCCCGCGTTGTCAAACTTGCTTCGAATGAAAATCCCATCGGTCCCGCTCCCGCCGCGCTTGAGGCTATTCGCGCCAATATCGCCCACCTGAATACTTATCCTGATGGCGGGCTGGCGCTTCGGCAGACGCTGGCGCGGGAGTACGATACCAAGGTCGAAAATGTAATTGCTGGCAGCGGATCAGAAGCGCTGATCGCAAATATCATCCGCACGTTTCTCTGCGATGACGATGAGATTCTCACCACCGAAGCTGCGTTTATCGGCTTTCAGTTGCTCGCTAAATCTCGCGGTGCGCACTACCGGACCGTACCGCTAAC
>JAYTGM010000106.1:0-6999 GCA_043733425.1 Terriglobia bacterium | reverse complement strand
TTCGAGGCGCGGAACAGCATCTGAAAACAAATATTCGGAATCGCCTCGCGCAATTCGCGCAAACGCTGCCACGGGTCTTCCAGCAAAAACCGCATCGCCACATCGAACGTAGCCCCGCCCCACATCTCCAGGCTGTACAGCCCCGGCAAGCGGTGCGAAACATAATTTGCAATCCGCAGCAGGTCGAACGTCCGCATCCTCGTCGCAAGCAGCGATTGATGGGCATCGCGGAACGTCGTATCGGTAAGCAACAGCCGCTGCTGCGAAGCCGTCCACTTCGCAAACGCCTTCGGCCCCTGCTCCCGCAGGATCTGCCGGGTCCCTATCGGCGGCGCGCCTGCCATATGGTCGGGAACCGGCGCCTCCGGAAACCGTACTGGACGCGGCTTACCTGCCACTTCCGGATTGCCGTTGATGATCGTCTCACCCAGATACTGCAGCAACCGGGTCGCGCGGTCCTGCCTCGCCGGATAGCTGAACAGCGCCGGATTCTGGTCCAGAAACGACGTCGTAATCTCGCCCGATTGAAACGCTTCGTGATTGACCACGTTCTCAAGGAACGGAATATTGGTCTTCACTCCGCGGATGCGGAATTCCCGCAACGCGCGATCCATCCGGTGGCAAGCCTGCGGGAAATCGCGGCCCGCGGCCGTCACCTTCACCAGCAGCGAATCATAAAAGGGCGTGATCGTCGCGCCCCCATAAGCCGACCCGCCATCGAGCCGTATCCCGAACCCGCCCGGCGAACGGTATGTGTGCATCTTGCCGTAATCTGGCGTAAAGTTCGCGGTCGGGTCTTCGGTGGTGATCCGGCATTGCAGAGCGAAACCATGCAGCGGCATCCGCTCCTGCGGCGGCAGCGAAAGCGGTGCCTCGAACAGATTGCACCCTTGGGCCACCAGAATCTGAGACCGCACCAGATCGATTCCAGTGACCATCTCCGTCACCGTATGTTCCACCTGGATGCGCGGGTTCACTTCGATAAAGAAAAACTCACCCGAATCCGCATCCACCAGAAACTCCACCGTTCCCGCGTTGCGGTACCCGGCGGTGCGTGCCAATTGGATCGCTGCATCGGCCAGCCCCTGGCGGATCTCCTTCGCCAGGCCCACCGCCGGCGCTACTTCCACCACCTTCTGGTGCCTGCGCTGCACGGAGCAATCGCGCTCATAAAGATGAACCAGATTGCCGTGTTGGTCGCCAAGAATCTGAACTTCCACATGCCGCGCGCGCCGCACATACCGCTCCAGAAATACGGCGTCATTCCCGAACGCCGCACCGGCTTCCTTCCGCGCCTCTTCCAATCGGCCCTCGAATTCGTCGATCCCGTTCACGACGCGCATGCCGCGCCCGCCGCCCCCGAATGCCGCCTTGATAATCAGCGGAAAACCAATCCGCTCCGCCTCCTGACGCGCTTCCGCCGCATCGGTAACAGCTTCTTCGGTACCAGGAACCACCGGCACACCGGCCCGCTGCGCCAGTTTACGAGCCGCCGTCTTATCGCCCAGCAAATCGAGCAATTCCGCCGTGGGACCCACAAACGTAATCCCGGCCTTGTCACATGCGCGCGCCAGGGCCGGGTTCTCCGAAAGGAATCCATACCCCGGATGAATCGCATCCACCTGCTTCTCAACCGCCAGCGCAACAATGCCGTCGATATCCAGATATGCCTGCACGGGCCCCAGGTGTTCACCCACCTGATACGCCTCGTCAGCTTTAAAACGATGCAACCCCAGCCGGTCTTCTTTGGAGTAAATCGCCACCGTGCGTAGCCCCAATTCCGTAGCTGCGCGCATGATGCGGATGGCAATCTCTCCGCGGTTCAGGGCTAATAGTTTTTTCATCCAGCGTCTTATCGCAAGTATACTGAGCGGAGTGGCGGCGGAAGATTATGAAGAGGATGAGCCGGTACGCGCGCCGTTCCGAAAGCGCACCGCAACCGAACGCGCGGCCGTAGAAACCCGCAAGGCGCAGATTTCGTTCATCGGCCCTCGCGGCTGCCAGGGCCTGGTGGATGGCGAGCCTGTTTATATCAAGCCGCAAAGCTCGATAGCCATTGGCGATTGGGTCGAGATCGATAGCGCCGGCACCATCCGCGCGACGCTCCCGCGGGCCACAACGCTCTCCCGCCCTGACCCGCTGAATCACCGCAACGAACGCGTCATCGCGGCAAATGTCGATCTCGTGGTCATCGTAGCCGCCATGCGCGCTCCAGACCTCCGGCCGGGCTTGATCGACCGCTATCTGATCGCGATTGAAAAGGGCGGTGCGGATGTCATTATCTGCCTCACCAAAATCGATCGCGTGGAAGCCGAAGCCGAGTTCAATCTGCTGGACCCCTACCGTGCGCTAAACATCCCCATCTACCCTGTTTCGAACAAGACCGGTCAAGGCGTCGAAGCACTCCTGAATGCACTCTCCGGCAAACTAGCCGTCCTGGTGGGCCACAGCGGCGTTGGCAAATCGTCGTTAATGAATGCGTTTGCGCCGGAATCGAACGCGATCACCGGTGAGATCAGCAAGCTCTATCAGAAGGGCCGCCACACCACCACTTCCTCCACCATGTACCGCCTCGCGCGCGGCATCCGCATCATCGATACTCCCGGCGTGCGCGAGTTCGGCCTTTGGGATATTACGGTTGCGGAAGTGGAGCGCACCTTTCATGACTTCGATGCTTACCGCGCGGCGTGCCAGTTCGGCGATTGCTCCCACACCCACGAACCCGTCTGCGGTGTGCGCGATGCTTTAGAAGAAGGCAGGATTCCAGAGCAGCGCTACGCAGCTTATCTACGCATCCGCGACGATGTGGAAGCGGAACATCGCAAGGCTTATTTGACCTGATTGATCCGTTCGGTCAGCAGATCGGCAAACCGCTCTGGAACAAAGCCATTCATGCGGCTTGCAATGTTTCCAGCTTTATCGACGATGATCGTTGTCGGAATAGAAGAGACGTCTAGCTTGGTGGCAAGACCGGCATCGAAATAATTGCGCCCTCCCCAGCCTCGCTCTTTCAGAATAGGTGCAACCAAAGACCGGTCCTCGTCGGTCGCCAAAGCTAAAAAGACGACATTCGGATTATCCTTGAACCGTTGCTGAACCTTCTCATAGATGGGGTGCTGCACCCGGCACGGCCCACACCAGGTAGCCCAGAAGTCCAAGACCACCACTTTCCCCTTAAGAGACGAAAGCTTGAGCGGCTCACCCTTCACGGCAGTCAGTGTGAAGTCCAGAATTTGCGCTGCGCCCGCGTTCGGGTCCTGTGACTTCAATCGCGCCACGCGCTCGCTGACCAGCGCTTGCGTCCGGTCATAGGCTTGCAGAATCAGATCGCCCAAGCCCTTCTCAGATCCGTTCACTTTGGCGTACAACTCACCCATGCGGACGCGGTCTTTGCCGCGGTCCACTTCGCTGCTGTTCGGGTCTTCAATAGTGAACGCATCGGCGAGATGGCTCACCGCTTCCAGATTCTTACCGCTGCGGCTCAACCATCTGCCCCATTCGCGTGCCGAACCAGCGGACGGATATTGTGTCCAGCTCTTTTGGGCGAGTTCAATGGCCTCATTCATCTTGCCCATGTTGCCGGTCGCGCGCGCCTGATAGATCAATCCGCGTGCCGTACCTTTCAGGATCTCTTCTTTCCACTGCGCCGCGCTGTAGCGCCCGGGAGCGGGCTGCTCACCCAGTTTTTCGATATCGTGCTCGTACCGGAGCGCCAGGCCCAAAGCCTTCTCCGCCGCGGCGCGGTCGTCAGTCAACAGCAAAGTCCTGATGTATTTATCCAGCACCTGAAGATCATCGGGATTAGCCGCCAGCACGCGTTCGCCATAAAGCAGGATGCGCTTGTCGTCTTTCGATTCGATGGCAGCTTTCACCAAAGCCGCCTCAATCGTCGCCTTCTGGGGCGAATCGGGATACTTGGCCAGATGCTTTTCCAGCGCCCGGATGTAATCCACTGGGCTATTGCCCGCCTCAGAAAGAGCCGTGTTCAGTTCCTGCTGCTCCACGGCGGGGTCAAGCTTTCGCTGCCCATACGCGGCAATCGCCAGGAAGGCGGCGCAAGCAAGAAACCTCATTTCACTGTTCCCCGAATGTGCTCTGCCAAGCCTGACGCCCGCGCCCGCGCCATATGCATATAGCTCTCATTGCGGATGATCTTGTCCAGCACCGGCAAAAATTGCTCAGGGGCGATCAGCCGTTTCCTGTCGCGCAGAATCTCCACGCGGAGCAGCGCTTTCTCTACGCCCAGCTTCTCGAATCGCGCCGAGTTTTCCAGCTCCAGCCGCGATTGCTCGGTCTCGATGACGCTTTCGAACCAATCGGACAAAAGACGGGCTTCCGGGTCTTCCGAGTAGTTGAACTTCACCTCATGAGTCTCCGCCCCCTGCTCGTACCGGAACGTCTTCATGCCCATGTTGGCGACTTTGGCCGGTGATTCCAGAACTCGGGTGAACTTGCCCAGAGTCTCTGCCTTCGCTAGCAACAGCGCGCGGTCGGCATCGGTCACTGAAAACCGGATGGCACGGTCGTCCTTCGGATCGTCTCTGTATTCCGCTTCTCCTGATTCCGGGACTTTGATCTCCACCCAGGCGGGTACGCTGCCCGGAAACGACTTAGAGTACGTGATGGTCTGCGCGACTAGGGGCATCGCGCAAAGCAGGAATACAAATCTCATACGGCCATCCTCTGGCGCGTGGACATATGGTTTGCATGGCAGATCGCAATGGCAAGTGCATCGCACGTATCCTGCGAATCGATGGGCCGCGGCAAGCGAAGCAGCGCCGTCACCATCATTTGCACCTGCTGCTTCTCTGCCCTGCCATAACCCACAACGCTCATCTTCACTTCCAAAGGCGAATACTCCGCAAAAGCAACCCGCGCTTCCGCAATCACAAGCAGGGCCACGCCGCGCACGTGCGAAAGCTTGATCGCTGTCTTGACGTTGACTGCATAAAACACTTCCTCCACCGCAGCCATTTCCGGTGAGAAGGCTTCAATACTTCGACGCAGCCCACCGGCAATCTGTTGCAAGCGCTGCTCGAACGGTGCCTTAGGCGAAGTCTGGATTACGCCGTGATCCACCAGCGTGTGGGTTCGCCCGTCGCTATCCACAATCCCGAAACCTGTCCGCTCTGAACCGCAGTCGATTCCCAGGATTCGCATCGCGATCTACGCGATTTTCGCGAGTTCGCTCTCGTCGATATCGAAGTTGGAATAAACGTTCTGCACGTCGTCGTTGTCTTCCAGCGCCTCGCTTAAACGCAGCATGGCGGCCGCGTTCTTGCCTTCAAGTTTGATCAGGTTCTTCGGCACCATCGCGATGGAGGATTCCTCCGGCGTGATCTTCGCCTTCTCTAAAGCGGCGGCCACCGCTTCGTGGTTTTCCGGCGCGGAAAGCACTTGCCAGGAATCGCCATCGTCGCGCAGATCGTCCCCGCCCGCATCGAGCACAATCCCCATGAGCGTATCCTCATCGGGAGCGGCCTCTTTCATGATAATAATCTGGCTCTTGCGCTCGAACATCCACGCCACGCTGCCCTGCTCACCCATGTTGCCGCCGTTCTTGCCGAAGCAGTGGCGGATATCGCTGACGGTACGGTTCTTGTTATCGGTGGCGACATTCACGATGACAGCGGTGCCGCCCGGCCCGTAGCCTTCATACGTGACTTCATCAATCTGGCCGCCCTCCAGTTCGCCGGTGCCGCGCAGAACCGCCTTCTTAATGTTGTCGGCGGGCATACTGACGCCCTTTGCGGCGATGATGGCCGTGCGGAGTCGCGGGTTCATGTCCGGATCGCCGCCGTTGCGGGCCGCGATCATAATTTCTTTAATAATGCGGGTGAACATCTTGCCGCGTTTCGCGTCCGTGGCGGCTTTCTTATGCTTAATGGTCGCCCATTTGGAATGGCCTGACATAACTTAAAAGGATATCATTTCGGCCGCCACCCGCTACACTGTGTTGGTGCGAAGGGGCCAACGGATAGCAATCACGGG
The DNA here is from genome assembly GCA_043733425.1 of Terriglobia bacterium. Taxonomy (GTDB): domain Bacteria; phylum Acidobacteriota; class Terriglobia; order Bryobacterales; family Bryobacteraceae; genus JALYXI01. The sequence continues at coordinate 1,008 of JAYTGM010000106.1, read as the reverse complement.
TATGGCCGTAAGCGCCGCATTGGCCGCGATGAAGATTGCAACCGGCCTAGCCTCGCATTCGAATTCGTTGACCGCGGATGGATTCGAATCCGCCGGGGATGTGATCTCCTCCGGCATGGTGTTTCTGGGTCTCACGCTCGCCGCCCGGCCGGCGGACCAGAACCACCCTTACGGACACGGACGCGCCGAGATCCTGACTGGGCTACTGCTCGGCATTATTTTGATGATAGGTGGCATCGCCATCGGGGCTCACGCGATTCTGGGTGCGGGCGATGTCACGGCTCCACCGAAATCTTACGCAATCTGGCCGATCCTGATTTCGATTGCGGTCAAAATCTGGTTGATGCGCGTCAAGCTGGTCGAGGGACGCAAGCTGAACAGCGAATCGCTGAAAGCCGATGCGTATAACGACGCAATCGATATGCTGTCGGGTGTCGCGGCGCTGATCGCGGTGGGGCTGACGCTTTCCTTTCCGGAACGCTTCCCCTTGGCGGATCACTATGGCGGCTTCGTGATCGGTCTGATTATGATTTTTACGGCGGTGCGCGTGACGCGCGATACCAGCTTGCAGCTTATGGACACCATGCCAGCCGAGCAACTGCTGGGGCAGGTTCGCGATGTGGCTCTGCAAGTGTACGGCGTAATAGGCGTGGAGAAATGCTTTGCGCGAAAGACCGGCTTGCAGTATCACGTGGATCTTCATCTTGAAGTGGACCCGGAGGTGACGGTGCGCACGGGCCATGACATCGCCAGCCGTGCGCGCGATAAAATACGCGCTCAACTGCAATGGGTAGCGGACGTTCTGGTTCATGTGGAACCGGCTCCCGCGGCAGCTATCATAACGGGCATGGAAAAACTTTCTGATGTGGTGGTGAGCAGCGGGGAAGCCACACTGCTTCACGAGCCGCATGGAGACGCGCGCTTTTACTTTGAAGGCAAGACCGATCTTCTGAAAGCGATGACTGCCGGGAGCCTGATGTTAAAGCCTGGAATGAGCCCGCACCCCCC
>JAYTGM010000105.1:0-7012 GCA_043733425.1 Terriglobia bacterium | reverse complement strand
CGCTGCCCATGCCGCGCTCACTCATTCCATGCGGGCAACCGAAATTCAGCTCGAGGCCGTCCGCGCCCGCGTCTTCGCTCTGGCGCACGATGGTGTGCCAACTTTCGCGCTTGCTTTCCACCATCAACGAAGCGATGACGGCATGGTGAGGGTAACGCTTCTTTACCTCACTTATCTCACGCAGGTTCAGCTCCAGCGGGCGGTCCGTGATGAGTTCAATGTTGTTGAGCCCGATCATGCGCTGGCCATTCCAATCGATTGACGAATAGCGTGAAGAAACATTTACAATCGGTTCGCCAAGCGTCTTCCATACGGCCCCGCCCCAGCCTGCATCGAAGGCGCGCATCACCTGATCGCCGGAATTCGCCGGAGGTCCGGACGCAAGCCAAAAGGGGTTTGGGCAGCGTATGCCTGCGAAGTTTGTGGAAAGATCAGCCATGCGAACGCTCCAGATATTGCGCAATTCCGAATGCCGCCCGCTTGCCATCCGCTACGGCATCCACCACTTCGCGCCCGCCATTCACGCAATCGCCGCCCGCAAAATAACGGGGGTTACCGGTGCGCCCGGTTGCGCGGTCAATGGTCACCGTGCCTCCATTCAGTTCAACGCCCTTCACCTGCCCCAGCAGCCTCAGCAATCGAGATTGCCCAATTGCGGGAATCACCATATCCACTTCCATGCGGAACTGCGAACCGGGCAACACTTCCGGCCTGCGCCTGCCGGAAGAATCAGGCGCGCCGAGTTCAACGCGCATACATTCCAGCGAGCACGCACGCCCGTTCTCACCTTTCAGAATGGCCGTTGACTGCACTTGCCATAGAAACGAAACGCCTTCGCGAAGGGCATGATCATATTCAAAATTGAAGGCGGGCATCTCACTCCTGCCCCTGCGATACACAATGTAGACGTTGCGCGCACCCAAACGCCTGGCCGCATTCGCCGCATCGATGGCGGTGTTGCCGGCACCGATTACGGCTACAGTCTGACCCACGGGAATGGTTTGCGCTGTCTTGTAATCGGCGATGAACTTCAGGGCATCCACCACGCCGGGAAGCTCTTCGCCAGGAATTCCGAGCGGCTCCATGTAGCCCAAACCCGCACCGATGAATACGGCATCGAAAGAGCGGTCGAGTTCTTCAAGCGAAACGGTCAAGCCAATCTCCACATTGTTCCGAATCTCAACGCCGAGCGAGCGCACAAGTTCCACCTCGCGCAAGCTTTCCGCGGGCCGCAGCTTATATTCGGCGACGCCGTAAGTGTTCAGGCCGCCAGGCAGAGAGTTGCGATCGAAAATGGTGACGCTAAAACCTTGACGCCGAAGTTCTGCCGCACAGCCCAGAGATGCCGGGCCGGCACCGATGCAGGCAACGCGTCCCGCGCCCTCTCGAAGTGCGGGCATCGGCAGGCGCGCACCGCTTGCATAAAAGTGATCCATCGCATGGCGCTGCAAACGGCCAATCTCAATCGGCTCCTTGTTGTAAATATGCATCACACAAGCGCCTTCGCAGAGCACGTCTACGGGGCAAACGCGCGCGCAACTGGCGCCTAGGATGTTGGCTTCCAGAATCGCCGTGGCAGAGCCGCGCAGATTGGCGCTGCTGATCTTTTTGATGAACCGCGGAACGTCTATATGTGTGGGGCAAGCTTCAGCGCACGGCGCATCGAAGCAATAGAGGCAGCGGTTCGCCTCAACCAAAGCCTCCTGCGGTGTGAAGGCAGGATGCAGATCCGGAAAGAGCCGTGCGATCTCCGCGTTCTGCGACGGTGTCACGCAGCGGCTCCTGCCTGGACGAAGCTCTTGTCCAAGGCAAGCAGAAATTGATCAACATCGCTTTTCTGAATATTCATCGGAGGCGAAATGCGCAGCACGTTTCCATATAACCCACCTTTTCCGAGCAGGATGCGATTTTCGCGGGCGGCTTCCAGAACGCGCAGCATCGCCTGATTCGCCGGCTTTTTCGATTTGCGGTCTTCCACAAGTTCCAGCGCTTGCAGCAGCCCCATGCCGCGAACTTCACCAATGATCTGGTGCTTTTCCTGCATAGCTTCAAGCCCGGCCCGAAGATAACCGCCCACCTCAGCCGCATTGAGAGCCAAATTCTGCTCTTCAATAAAATCCACCACGGCCTTTGCCGCGGTCGAGGTTACCGGGTTGCCGCCGAAGGTTGAAATGCTTACGCCCTTTAACGCGTTCGCAATTTCAGGTTTCGCTATCGTCAAACCGATGGGTGAGCCGTTGCCTAAGCCTTTCGCGCTCGTGATGATATCGGGAACCACGCCCCACTGCTCAATCCCAAACCACTTGTTGCCAGTGCGACCCCATGCGGTCTGCACTTCGTCGCTGATGAAGATGCCGCCATACTGCTTCACGATGTCGCGGACAATCGGAAAATATTCTTTCGGCGGAGTGATGAAGCCACCCACGCCCTGAATGGGCTCGGCGATTAAAGCCGCAATGTGCCCGGAAGAGGAGGTGCGAATCAATTCATCCATGTCTTTCGCGCACTGCATTTCACAGCTGGGATACGTCTTGCCAAATGCACAGCGATAGCAGTACGCATTGTGCGCGTGAATCACACCCGGCTGCGGAACACCGCCTAAGCGCCAACTTGCCTGCCCGGTCAGCGTCATGGTCATGGCGGAACGCCCGTGATACGAATGGCGCAGGGCGATGATCTCGCTGGAACCTGTATAGCAGCGGGCCGCCAGAATCGCAGTCTCATTCGCTTCCGTACCGCTGTTGGTAAAGAACGATTTCGTTAGCGCGCCGTCAGGAGTGATCGACGCCAGTTTCTTCGCCAAAGCCACCTGCGGCTCATTCACGAAGACGGTCGAAACATGTTGCAGCTTGTCCATTTGCGCATGGACGGCGGCATTCACTTTGTCATTGCAGTGCCCCACGCTGATGGTGACAATGCCACCGAAGAAATCCAGATATTGGTTGCCGTCCGCGTCCCAAACGTACTGGTCCTTGGCGTGATCGATCACCAGCGGCTGTTCAAAATAATGAAATACAGATGGGAACAGGTACTCTTTCTGCGCCAGCAGAATTTCTTCTTTCGTCATGTGCTTAGGCCTTTGTTAGTTCCTGATACGTATCGGGACGGCGGTCGCGATAAAACTGCCAGGTGTTGCGAACTTCGGCAATCATGTCTAAATCCAGATCCGTGGTGAGCACTTCGTCCCGGTCGCGTGATGCCTGTGCAATGATTTGCCCGCGAGGATCGCAGAAATAGCTTGATCCGTAAAACTCTCCGATATTCCACGGCTCTTCCGTACCCACCCGGTTGATCGCACCGACGAAGTAACCGTTCGCTACCGCATGCGCAGGTTGTTCAATTTTCCAGAGATGTTCGCTCAGGCCGGCGACTGTTGCGGACGGATTGAACACAATTTCGGCACCGTTTAAGCCAAGTGCGCGCGCGCCTTCGGGGAAGTGCCGGTCATAACAGATGTAGAGACCGATTTTTGCGAAACCGAGATCGAACACGGGGTACCCCAAGTTGCCAGGGCGGAAATAGAACTTCTCCCAGAAACCGGGTGCCACCTGCGGAATATGCGTCTTGCGATATTTGCCCACGTAGGTACCATCGTTCTGGATCACGGCGGCTGTATTGTAATAGACGCCCTCCTGCTCCACTTCATAGACAGGAACAATGAGCGCCATGTGATGCTCACGCGCTAAATTCTGCATGAGCTTTATTGTGGGCCCATCGGGTACGCGCTCGGTTGAACTGTACCAGCGCGGATTCTGTTCCGCGCAAAAATAAGGCCCGTAGAAAATCTCTTGCAAGCAGGTAATCTGCGCGCCAGCGCTGGCCGCCTGCCTGATCAATTCCACGTGCTTATCCATCATGCTTCGCTTGATCTGGGCCAGATCCTTGCTGGGGCTGGTGACGTTAGAAGCCTGAATCAGTGCGCATCTTACAATTCGCGGCATAGTCTCTTCGGTTCGATCAAACGATTATGCGCGTTGCTTTACGGTTCTGCAACAATTACGGTAATGGTGCCGGGCGCTGGACAGCATTCCATTCTGATCAACGGCGAATCTGTTTCCCTGGGTGGCGTTCCTGTGCAAACCACACTGTTGGACTTTCTGCGGGCGCGCGGATTGACGGGTGCGAAGGAAGGCTGCGCGGAGGGCGAATGCGGCGCTTGCACGGTTGCGATGGTTACGGAAAACTCCCCCTCGGGAAGCTTGTATCAGGCTGTCAATAGCTGCCTGATGTTTGTACCGGGCGCTATTGGCCGTGAGTTTTACACGGTGGAATCTCTGGCGCGGGATGGGGAACTCTGCGAGGCGCAGAAGGCTATGGCTGCCGCCGGCGGTTCGCAATGCGGATATTGCACGCCAGGCTTCGTAATGAGCCTGTTTGCGGAGCAGTACCGGCTGGGCCGCCAGGGCCCTTGCAACCCGCATGCGCTCGGAGGAAACTTGTGCCGCTGCACGGGTTACCGACCAATTCGCGATGCCGTTCTTTCGGTGGGTCCCGCTCCTGCCGGGCCCTTCCGCGATCGCTTGGCGCAACCCGCACAAGAGCTGGTTGCAGCCCAATACACTGCTCATGACGTTAGTTTCGACCGGCCTACCAGCCTTGAAGAATGTTTATCGCTTGCCGCCAAGTTTCCGGACGCCAAGCTGGTCTCAGGCTGCACTGATTCGGCTGTCGAATCAAACCTGCGGTTCCGCCGCTGGCCGCATCTGATCAGTGTGGAAGGCGTTGCGGCATTGCGCGGCTTCTCTGAAACGCCAGAAGCTGTTTCGATTGGTGCCGCGCTGCCGCTCAGCGAGCTGGAGCGCCGCTGGACAAGTGCGCCGCCAGTTATTCACCAGTGGCTGGAACAATTCGCCTCGCTGCCTATTAGGAATCGCGCAACTTTGGGCGGCAACCTGGCTACGGCCTCACCCATCGGCGATTCTGCACCCCTGTTGATGGCGCTCAATGCGTCCTTGCACGTGAAGAGCGTGGCTAGAGACAGAGTGGTCCCGCTATCGGGCTTCTTCAAAGGCTACCGGCAAACGCAACTGGAGGAAGGAGAAATCATTTGCGCGATACAGATACCAAAACCGTTTCCGGCGTTCATTCGCTTTTACAAAGCAACAAAGCGTCGCATGGACGATATCAGCATTGTCTCCGCCGGGCTTTCCATCGATTGCGATTCGAGCGGTGTCGTGCAACGCGCGGCGTTTGTATTCGGGGGAGTAGGCGCGGTCACGCAGCGAGTATTGTCAGCGGAACAAATTGCGGTGGGTAAAGTTTGGGAAGAAGCTCTGGTGACGCGGATTGGCCATGAACTAGAAGCTTCCCTGCAGCCCATGGATGACCATCGGGGTTCCTCGGCTTATCGGCTTGCCGTATCGAAACGTTTCGTTGAAAAGTTTTACTGGGAATGGCGGCAGGAGCGGGCTTGAGCGGGGCTCATGAGAGTGCGGAGGGGCATGTTTCCGGAGCTGCGCTCTATACGGACGATCTTTGTCTGCGTTTCCCCGGGCTGTTGCACGCCTGGCCGGTAACCGCCCCTCATGCGCATGCCCGTCTGCTCAGTTTGAATATGCGGGATGCCTGCGAAGTGCAAGGTGTGCATTCCATTCTCACCGCGGCCGATGTACCCGGTGAAAATCAGACGGGCAGCAACCGGCACGATGAACCGCTATTTCCCACTGAGGTGATGTATCACCAGCAGCCGGTTGCATGGGTGCTAGGCGAAACCTTGGAAGCCGCGCGCACGGGGGCTGCACTTGTTCGTGCTGAGTACGAACCACTCACTCCGATTCTCACAATCGAGAATGCCATTGCCGCAAAGAGCTTCCACGCTGGACCCCTTCACATCGATCGCGGAGATGCATCTGCAATCGATAAAAGCCCTCTGAACTTTTCGGGAGAGTTGAAGATCGGCGGGCAGGAACATTTCTATCTAGAGACACAATGCGCCATCGCGCGGCTTGATGAAGAGGGCGGCATTACGGTCGATTCGTCCACGCAGCATCCGGCGGAAACGCAGGATGTAATCGCGCGGGTACTTGGCGTTCCATGGCACCGTGTGACCGTGCAGTGCATCCGCATGGGAGGTGCCTTCGGTGGCAAAGAAGTACAGGCGAACCCGTTTGCTGCAGTGGCGGCATTGGGGGTATGGAAAACGAAACGCCCCGTGCGGGTTCGTTTGCCGCGTTTGCTGGATATGGCGCTTACCGGAAAGCGCCATCCTTTTCTGGCGCGTTATGACGCGGGGTTCACGAATGAAGGATGCTTGACCGGGGTTCGCATTGCGCTGTATTCCGATGGCGGCTGGAGCCTGGATCTTTCCTTGCCGGTGCTCTCACGCGCAATGTTTCATTGCGACAACGCTTACCTGCTGCGCGCGGCTGAAATTACGGGTCACGTCTGCCGAACTCACAAGACATCGCAGACTGCGTTTCGCGGCTTCGGCGGTCCGCAGGGAATGATCGTAATCGAAGACGTAATGGATCAAGCGGCGCGCCGATTAAACCTTGCGCCTGAGCTGGTGCGGGAGCGCAACTTCTATCGCGAAGGCGAGACGACTCATTACGGCCAGTTGGTCAAGCACCCCGGCCGCATGGAAACCATCTGGCAGCAGTTGAAAAGCACAAGCTCATTTGACGCGCGCCGGGTTGAAGTCAGCGCTTTCAACGACGGTCATCCACACCGTAAGCGGGGACTCGCGATCACCCCCATCAAGTTCGGAATTTCCTTCACCGCGACTTATATGAATCAAGCGGGAGCTCTGGTGATGATCTATCGCGATGGGAGCGTCCAGGTGAATCACGGCGGCACGGAAATGGGCCAGGGACTGCACACGAAAATCCGGCAGATTGGTGCATTGGGTTTGGGCATTCCGATTGACCGCATCCGCATGATGCCGACCCGTACCGATAAGGTACCGAACACGTCGGCCACCGCCGCCTCGGCGAGTACGGATCTAAATGGCGCGGCCGTCCTTGACGCCTGCGAACAGTTGAAGCGCCGCCTGGCACCGGTTGCCGCAAGGCTT
>JAYTGM010000104.1:0-2500 GCA_043733425.1 Terriglobia bacterium | reverse complement strand
GATATCGTTCAGGTAGACATTTGTTGCGAGCGCATTGTTCAGACTTGAACCGAGAGTGTGGAGTGCGTCATCCAGGGCGCGAAGTGCTTCGCCTGCCGTATCGGCAGCCTGACTGGCGCAATAGATCGTGTGTGCGGTTGATGCGCAGAGAACCCGGCCGTTCTGTTTGAGAACGCGCTTCGATTCGAGAGCGATGGCGGCAACGCCGGTAACTCCGACCTGAACCCCGAAGGGCAGCGACGCCGCTTCAATTATGGAAATTGCAGTTTCTGGAAAGGCGGCAAGGAAGCGGGCCTGTACTTCCGATGCAGGGAGTTGGGCGGTTCTGTAAACGTTGAGATGCACGAGGTGGGTGCTTGAGATATGGGCAGCGGCGAGGACACGCGAGACGCGGCTTAGACACATATCGATTTGCGCGGCCCCAGTTGCAGGCGTAGTATTCGATTCCGCGTCGCGGCCAAGTATTCCTGAGAGGAAGAGGCGGCCGGCGGCAATGATACCGGGTGAGATAGGCACAGGCGACTTGGAACCGGGGAGAGTGACCGCCTTTGAAACAGTGGAGGCACGGACGGCGATGGCACTGATTTCGACCGGAGTTTCGAGGGGCATTTTTGTGACGCCCATGGTGGAACGGGCCGGAAGAGTGCCGGGAAAAACTTCGGGATAAATCTTGTTAACCGACGCGTAATCTTGCATATTCGTCAGGTAGGTGTGGGTGTAGACGATATTGGCCATGGAGAATCTGGCGCTTTCGACTACGTCTTTGATGTTTTGAAGACACTGCCGGGTTTGAGCTTCAGCGCCGAGGGGCAGGTTGCCTTTGGCATCGCGCGCCCCTTGGCCAGAGACGTAGAGCACGTCTTCAAAAATGATTCCGGGGCTGAACGGTCCGACGGGATTCGAACCGGGAGGGGAGACAACTTCGCGCTGCCCGGAAACTTGCAGGGCGAAGACCAGAAGCAGAGTGCCAAGACGGCTCATAGTTTCGGCGCGCCTGGCGGGTATTCGAAATTGATGCGTTCACTTTCAACCACCAGTGGGCGGTTCTGAACGAAGGTATGGATGGCACCGATGTATTCTCCAATGATGCCGAGGCAGAAAAGCTGCACAGAGGCGAAGAAGAACAAACCAACCAACAAAGGCGCGGTGCCAACTGAGAACCGATCCCAAAAGAGGAGCTTGTACACGAGCCCCAACATTGCCACGACGATGCAAAGGATGCCGCTTGCGAGGCCCGTGAAGGTGACGATACGAAGCGGGACTTTGGACAGGTTGGTGATGCCAAGCATGGCCATGTCGTAAAGCGTGTAGAAATTGTTTTTGGTGATTCCCTTGATACGCCGCGGCTGGTTGAAAAGAATTTCTTTGCGGGGGAGGCCTATTTCCGCGATCATTCCGCGGAAGTAGGGATAGGGATCGTTGAAAGTTTTGATCACGTCCACGACTTGCCGATCAAAGAGCCCAAAACCGGTGAAGTTTTCGTAGGTTTCGATGTTGGACATACGGTTCACGAGCTGGTAGTACTTAGTGCGGATCCAAAACATTACCTTGTTCTCTTCGCTGGTTTTCTTGATGCAGAGGACAACTTTGTAGCCTTGCTCCCAATAAGCGATCATTTCCGGGATGAGTTCTGGTGGATCCTGGAGATCGGCGACCAGACTAATGACGGCATCGCCATTGAGTTGTCGAAAACCATGCTGCGGGGACCGAATATGGCCGAAATTGCGCGAGTTCGCGATGATTTTAACATTAGAATCTTCGCGGGCGATCTCCTTCAGGAGTTCGAGAGTGCGATCAGTGGAGGCGTTGTCGATAAAAAGATGCTCATACCGATAATTTCCCAAGCCAATCATGACAGCGCGGACGCGGTTATAGACCTCGCGGACGTTGAGCTCCTCGTTGTAGCAAGGGGTGAGGAAACTAATGGTCTTCATGAGAGAAGGGCAACAAAGATTTATACCATGCACCGCATGAGAGGGTGGTTGTGAAAGTTCTTGACACAGTTTGATTCATTACCCATTGATGTTTTGCTGCCGGCGGTGACAGAGGCACTGCGTACGGGTGGCAACCTGGCGATTGAAGCTCCGCCTGGGGCTGGAAAGACGACGCGCGTGCCTTCCGTTTGCCTGCAATTCGGGGGAGTGATTGTGCTGGAGCCGCGGCGAATTGCGGCGCGACTGGCCGCACAAAGGGTGGCCATGGAACGGGGCGAGCGGGTGGGCGAGACCGTGGGGTATCAGGTGCGCTTCGAGGCGATTTCAGGGCCCGCAACACGGCTTATGTTCGTAACTGAAGGAGTGCTGACGCGCCGATTGTTGCGAGACCCGGACCTGAAAGGTATTCAGACTGTTGTGCTGGATGAGTTCCACGAAAGACATTTGGAGGGCGATCTGGCGCTAGCTCTTTTGCTGCATTTGCAACGAACGAAGCGGCGGGACCTGCGGCTGGTTGTGATGTCCGCGACTTTGAATGCCGCGCGTGTGGCTGAATTTTTGGGTGC
>JAYTGM010000103.1:0-7033 GCA_043733425.1 Terriglobia bacterium | reverse complement strand
GGGACCTTTTGTTGCCGTCACCGCGCATCTGGATACGGTGCTCGCGCCGAAATCGAAAGAAGAAATCGCGGTAGATTCCGAGGGTAAATTACGCGGACCGGGCGTCTCTGATAACGGCTGTGGCCTGGCTGCGCTGCTTGCGATTGCGCGCGCTCTGAAGCTGCATGTGCGCGGATCGTCACCCTGGGACCGCGTGCTTTTCATCGCGAACGTGGGCGAAGAAGGCGAAGGGAACTTAAGCGGCATGCGGCATATCTGCAAAACCGTTCCAGTGGAAGCGATGCTGATTCTGGATGGCGCCTCAACCGACCACGTGACTACCGAAGCACTGGGCAGCCGCCGCTATGAAGTGAGCTTCAGCGGCCCGGGCGGCCACAGTTGGGGCGACTTTGGCACGGGCAACCCGATTCACGCGTTGACGCGCGCCCTTGCCGCTTTTACCGAAACCCGCCTCCCTGCGCGGACAACATTCAATGTGGGAATGATTGAGGGCGGCAGCGGTGTGAATGCGATAGCGACTCATGCCCGAGCCAAAGTGGATATCCGCTCTGAACAGAACGCGCCCATGGACAATCTGGTGCAAGCACTGACGGAAGCCGTGGAGCGTTCGCAGGAACAGGAAAACGCGCGTGCGCCCCTGGGCAAGGTGGCGGCGAAGATCAAGGAGATTGGCTCGCGCCCGGCGGGCCGCCTGGCTTCGGATGCGCCGCTCTTGGCCGCGCTCCGCCAAGTGGACGCGCATCTGGGGCTGAGGACAAGGCAAGAGTGCGCGTCCACCGATGCGAACATTCCGCTCTCGCTTGGAATGCAGGCGATTTCCATCGGCGCGGGCGGGCAAGGCGGTGGTGCTCACACGCCTGGCGAATGGTTTAGCCCTGAGGGGCGCGATCTAGGGTTAAAGCGCATTGTGCTGACTCTCGCCCGCGTGCTGCATGATTCAGGAGTGGTTTAAATCCAGGATCGTATGACAAGCAGGACTGCCCATCTCGAAGTTTCGAGGACGCAAATTCTCTCTTTCAGGAGGCGAACCAGTTCGCTTGAGAAACGCCTGTCAGTTGGACCGCAGTCACTCCGCCGCGCTGCGTGGGCCGGGTTGCAGGATTCCATGCCGCGCGCCGCTCTCCTATCGATCCATGCGCGCGTAGCGGGCCCTAATTCGGCCAGTTGGGAGCACTCCGCGCTTGTCCAGCTCTGGGGCCCTCGGTTCAGTGCCCATGTCGTTGCCGCTGCGGACCTCCCGGTATTCTCGCTCGGACGGCTGCCTGAAGACGCCCCTCGACTCAAGCGGGCCCACGATACCGCGTCGCGGCTCCACGCGTTTTTGGATGGCCGGCGAATGCCATTCAGCAAAGCTGGACACGCTCTGGGCGTGCAGCCCAACAGCCTTCGCTATGCAGCTGCCACGGGCACGGTCTTACTGCGCTGGGACGGCGCGCGCCAGCCTGTTATCTGGACTGCACCAGCGCCGGAAATGAACCCACGGGCTGCGCGAATCGAACTTGCGCGCAGGTATCTTCATATATTCGGTCCGGCGACCTCTGCGGCATTCGCGAAATGGGCGGGGATTCGACCAACGGAAGCGCAAGCCGCATTCAAGGCTCTTGCCGGCGAACTGACGCCAGTTCGCGCGCCCGTGGGCGACGCGTTAATTCTGGCTGAAGATGTGGCTTTATTTCGCGGCCAGCATGGGCCTGCCGCACCCGCGCGACTGCTACCCAGCGGCGATACTTACTACCTCTACTGGGGCGCCGATCGAGAGCTTCTGGTGCCCGAAGTTAAGCAGCGGGCCGCCCTCTGGACCACGCGCGTCTGGCCCGGCGCATTGCTGGTGAGCGGCGAAATTGCCGGGGTATGGCGCAGGTCGGCAGCCGAGGTCTCGATCGAAACTTGGCGCCGTCTCTCCTCAGCGGAACGGGAGGCGGTCGAAGCTGAGGCTGTGTCACTGCCTTTGCCCGGTCTGAACTGTCCAATCTCTGTCCGTTGGGACTGACCAGCTGTGATTCGGATACAATTCTTAGCGTGCATAAACTTCTACTCGCCAGCCTTCTAGCCACTTCGGCTTTCGCCCAAGCGGGAAAGCTTGGCACCTTTACCAATTCCGGCGATGTGGGCGCTCCTCCCCTGAAAGGGGATGCGCAGTTTGACAGTTCCACGGGCCAGTATAAGATCACCGGTTCCGGCACGGACATCTGGGGGACTGCGGATCAGTTTAATTACGTTTGGCGAGAGATGTCGGGGAACTTTGCCGTTTCGGCCACAACACAATTCGTGACCGGGGGAGTGGGTCATCGCAAGGCCGTCATCATGCTGCGCAAGAGCCTCGATACCGATTCGCCCTACCTTGATCTGGCGGTTCACGGCGATGGCACACCCACGGTTCAGTTCCGTACTGCTAAGGGCGACAGCACAAACACAGTCGATTTTCCGGTGCAAGGTGCCGGGATATGGAAGCTGAAACTGGTGCGGCAAGGGGCCACCATTACGTTTTTGGCAGGCAAGGATGACGCGCCTCTGAAAGAGTTAGGACACATGACGAATCAGTTGGGTAGCCCAATACTTGTTGGACTGGGAGTAAGTTCGCACACTCAGAAAGCAACCAACACGGTTTTGTTTTCAGATGTTTCCATCGAACAGTTCGAACGCTGAAAAACATATACTGTCTACCATGCGCAAATTAGCGTTCGTCTGCCTGCTGTCACTTTCGGCTTATCCGCAGAGTGGAAATCTGGGCCTCTTCAACAAGTCCGGTGACGTGGGGAATCCAGCGATCAAGGGAACTGCCGAGTTTTCAGACGGGCAGTATCGCGTTACCGGTGCGGGTTCGAACATCTGGTTTAAGCAGGACCAATTCCAATATGTCTGGCGGGAAGTGACGGGCAACTTTACCGTTACGGCCACGATGCGGTTTCTTGGCCTGGGGGCCGATCACCGAAAGGCTGGAATCATGGTGCGCCAGTCTCTTGATGCAGATGCGGTGTATGCCGACGTTGTGATCCACGGCAACGGCATGCCGGGTCTTCAGTGGCGGAGCAAACCGGGCGAAGATACCAATGGGTTCGACACGCCGTTTGACGGTCCGGGCACGTTCACCATCAAGCTTGTGCGTACTGGCGTCAAAATGTTCATGTACATCGGCAAGGGCGATAGCGAGCCGAAGGAAATTGCACATACAGAGGTTTCCTTCCGTAACCCAGTGCTGGTGGGGCTTGCAGTCTGTTCGCACAAAGCGGATGCATCGGACACTGTTGTATTTTCAAATGTCTCTCTAGAAGTAACAACGCCGCCGGTGCCTTTGACTGCGAAATAGTCTGCTCGGCTAATCTTGATTACCTGACCCTGCCGAAGTTCCCTGGGAAGCTTTTGCCGCTTGAATCCAGCGGAGCAAAATTCCATACTCTGACGATTCTTTGGTCCAGCGGCGGCCGCCTCCGTGCGCTGTCGCAACCGCACCGGCTACACCTTCGGATTCCGCTGTCGAAATTGGCTTTTTGAGGACAAGGCTGTTTTCAGGATTTTTCAAGTCAACTACGTTTGCAACCGTTTGCCAGGTGGCATTGAACAGGGTATGTGTAGCGTGGCAGTTGATGCAGGCGTAGCCATCCTCTCCCTTGGCTTTAAAAATAGGCTCAATTTCCGCGCGATACACGTTTTCATCCAGCTTCACCTGAACTTTCGCCTCCACCGCCTTAGCCACCGGAACGGTTGCGGCCGGCTTGGCGATTCCTGCATTGGCCGGAACCTTGGGCTGCGGAAGATGAAACGCTCGACTGATCTCGATCCCATCAGGCAGGCCATCGATCTTAGCTTCTAACTGCTTCGTCGCGGGGCCTTTCTCTCCAGCCATCTTGTGCACTGCCGTGTAAGGCGTGTCTCGCACCAGTAAAGCAGCCTTCAATACTAGTGCACGGAGTTCCGGGTCAGGGGAATCGATCAGAGGTAAAAGCGCCTTCGAGAGCAGTTCCGCGCTCTCACCGAAAAATGCGATCTGCTCGATGTCATTGCCCAGACGGTTATAGGCCAGCGGTTGCGGCAGGGGCAACTCACTATTGGGATCATAAATATCAGCGCGCCGCAGTGGCAGGTCCACTAACGCGGAAACCACCCGCTTCTTCTGAGCAATGGTGCCCGAACCAATGGCTGCGGCAAGCTTTGCGGCAAACTGATTCTCCACGGCAAGACGGCCCTCAATCACTTTGTTTTTATCTTCTGCCCGCGCCAGCAGCGGCACCCAGTTGTTGTACAGATACCGGATGTTCTCATCGGCCATGTTGTACACCGCGGCCTTCAGATTCGTTTCCACCCACGGATGCTGTGGTTGCGCAAGTGCGCTAAGCACCGCGTCTTCAATGCGACCTCTGGTTTCCAGGTGCCCGTTCCAGAACCAACTCTGCCAAAGCGCGCGCGCGGCTGCCATTCGAATTGAGGGAACCGGATCAGCAAGGCGCGGGAAAAGCGGTTGCACCACTTCATCCCGCCGTGCCAGCGAAGCAAAGTGGTGCGCAAACACGCGGCTTGCTCCCCAGCGGGATCGCGCATTGTCCGCGGACAAAGCAGACGTCAATAAGGCTGTATCCGGTGCGCCGGGTCTGCCGTATACCTGCCGCAGAGACCATGCCGCCGTTCGCTGGACCAGCTTGCTCGGGTCACCCAGCAGTTGAATCAAGAACGGTGCTGTAGCTGCATTGCCAACACGGCCCAATACCTCCGTGGCGGCCTGCCGCACCAGAACATCGTTCGAAGCCGCGGCGTTTTCTACCTGCCGCAGCAATCCGGCGGAAGGCGCGTCCCAAAGGTCATCTAACTGGCGAAGAAGTTCAGCAGGGTTTTCAGAAAGCCTGTCCGGAGTTTGCGAATCCCAGCCCTTGGCGCGTGCTCCCAGCGGGAAATACGTACTCAGCCCCAAGATCGCGAACTGTGTTTCACGGAAAGGCGTGCGGAAGTTTTCAAACGATTGCAGCGGGTCCATCCATCCGCCAAAAGACTGTTGCCGGCCAAGCAGAAACTGAATCGTCTTTGCTACCTGCGGGTGGACGGCGGGCACTCCGGCCGAGGCCAGCGCCCATAGCGCATGACCTGTCTGAAATTCAACCGAAGGTTCTTTTTCTTCAAACTTCATGGACCATTGCCCATTAGGCCGCTGCAGCGCGAGGATGCGCTTGGCATTGGCCGCAATTTGCTCCCGGTAACCCAGGCGGTCAATCTCTGCCAGCGCCAGTGTCTGGTAACACAGGTCCACCATGTTCTTCACAGGGGCTGCCGCAATCATGGCCGGAAGCTTGGGGTCCTTCAGGCTTTTCCAGGAATACCAAGCCACTTCCATGTTGCTTACCAGCGGCGTATTGCCGTTAGTCTCATCGGCCGGGAGCGTTTGACGCCCGGCGTAATAAAGATCAAGGTACTTGTTGATTCCGGCGTGATATTCCGGCTTACGTATGCCGGATACATTTTCTTCGAAAAGCCCGGTCAATACCGACATGCGGCTTAAAACATTCGCTGGCGCTGAAATTACGCGCGACCACACCGCACCTTCCTGTTCAAAGCCGTAAAACGGACGCGGATTATTGTAAAACCGTTCTTCCAGAAATTGAAGCTGTTGCTTTTGATGAACGGCATATCCGTTTTGCACGGCATAAAGCTGCGCGCGTTGGGAGAAGTGACTGGTGTGGCAGGCAACGCACAGAGTGGTCTCCTGATGAACGGGCGAGACGCGGTCGAAAGTGCCCCCGCGGCGGGGTGTGTTTGCGAACCACGAATCGCCGGCACCCATAATATAATCGGCCGCTGTTTGAACGGCTTTTCGCGGGTCTGAATAAGGAGGCAAATCGTTCAACCGGGTGCGAAGTTTGTACTCGGGGTGATTGGCGCGAACTCTAACGTAGTAAGTGCCGGGTTTATCCAGCACACGGGGCGCGAACTTGTTTCCCGGCAATGCCTGCACCTCATGAGGAGGGCTAACCGGGTCCTGGCCCTTTACGTACTCTTCCACAGCGCCATGGCGTTCCTGAAAAAGGGAAACGTCCACCGGCAGATCGTCACGGTCCATCAGTTCCAATTGAAAAAAGACCAGCTTTGGGGCGGTGCCTTCAAATTGAAAAAGGTACCAGTCTTCACCGCGGGGATCGCTAACAATTTGTTTGCGCAGAGTTCCCGGCACGGGAATGTACGGGGCCTCGTCAGAGGAAGCAAACACAGTGGTGCCAAGCGTGAGTGGGGCGGCCGTTTGCCACGTGTGATTGCCACCGGCTTTGACGGGTGCACCTTCGGGCCATCGGTTTACCTGCACTGTGTACAAGCCCGCCGCCGCGCGGTTCTCAATGGTAAGAGCGGTGTGTGAGTTCTCACTCAGCAGGAAGGTTGTGTAAAGATCCGCATCGCCGCCGTGAAGTGTTTTCTGAATCAGGGTGTTGCGGGCAGAGATGAGCCGCACTGTGACGCTCCCGTCTTCGCGGAAAGCACTTGGTGTGGCAACTGAAAACAAAATGCTGTACAAGCCTGCTTCGCGCAAACCCGATATTTTTAGCGTGGTGTTTTGTAGCGTGCCCGAATGGAAATAGGCTTGCGGCAAGGAAAACGCGGGCGTAGCTCCGTGGGCAAACCCGGCAAGGGAAGCCAGAAGAACCAGAACTCCGGCGGTTCCCGCACGGCGATGTTGGACGGCACGCATATTACGCAGTTGTTTTCTCCAGCTTTTGAATCATATGTGATCTGGATTTTAGA
This sequence comes from Terriglobia bacterium, assembly GCA_043733425.1. GTDB lineage: Bacteria > Acidobacteriota > Terriglobia > Bryobacterales > Bryobacteraceae > JALYXI01. The sequence goes on along the minus strand of JAYTGM010000103.1, from coordinate 316 downwards.
CGCCAGGCTGCTTCCTGTACCGGGAGCTCTCAAAAACGTGATAAGCTGCGCAACATTCCGGCAGAGTTGCCGGCAAGGGGTGTTTCATGTTCAGGCTTGCTTTCCCGTTTGGTAAGGTTTCGGTGCTGCTTCTTTCAGCCCTTTGTATTCTCTACTCGCCTCGCGCCGAAGCACAGGTACTCTACGGTTCGCTTACTGGCAGCGTTACAGATGCCTCTGGAAACGCTATTCCCAATGCGAAGATCGATGTGGCAAATCCTGCCACCGGTTTTGCCAGAACGGCTAATACCGACGACCGCGGCGCTTACCTGATCTC
>JAYTGM010000102.1:0-7056 GCA_043733425.1 Terriglobia bacterium | reverse complement strand
AAGGGCAAGATGGTAGGTGTCGACGGCACAACACTGGAAGCCAACGCGGCGATGCGATCCATCGTGCGGCGCGATAACGGAGCCAGCTACGAAGAGTTTCTTCAAGGCCTGGCACAGGAATCGGGCATCGTGACGCCGACGCGGGAAGATCTGGCACGGCTGGACCGCAAGCGGAAGAAGAAGGGAACCAATAAAGACTGGGTCAATCCGCATGATAAGGACGCTCGCATCACGAAGATCAAGGAGGGCAGCACGCACCTGGCACATAAGGCTGAACATGCGGTGGATATGGAAACCGGGGCGGTGCTGGCGGTGACGCTACAGCCAGCCGATCTGGGCGACACGACAACCATTGCCTAAACCCTGGCACAGGCGGGTGAGCATGTGGCGAACCTGATGGGGAGAGAATCGGCGGAAGCCGTACCCGCAGTCAATCTGGCCGGTATCGAGGAGCTTGTTCGCGACAAGGGGTATCACAGCGGCGCGGCGCTGGTATCGATGAAAGAAGCTGGAGTCCGTACTTACATTCCAGAAAAGAAGCAGCCCGGCAAGCGGCATTAGATCGGCAAGAAGGATGAACAACTGGCCGTCTACGCCAACCGGCAAAGGGTCTCAGGCAACCACGGCAAGAGTCTGCTGCGCAAACAAGGAGAACTGATCGAACGCAGCTTTGCGCATTGTTACGAAACCGGGGCAATGAGGCGAACTCACCTCAGGGGTCATGAGAATATCCTCAAACGTCAACTGATTCATGTCGGCGCGTTCAATCTGAGTCTGATTTTTCGCGGCTTGATCGGTGCCGGCACGCCGCGGGAACTGAAAAACCGCCTCGCCTTAATTGTTTTCGCGCTCGACTACGTCATTACGCGTCTCCGGGAGCCACAACAACCGCGTAAACGCACTTACTCCCCACCGAGCAGCCTTTGCGTAGCCTAATTCTCTCGGCCATCGGCCAAACCGCCGCCATGCAAAAAGACGGGGTTGTGCCACGGGCTGCTAAGGGACTGCGCCAAGCCATACCCGTCCGTCGCAGATCATCTGGGTAAATCCGATGATTCCGTTCAACGGCGTGCAGAGTTCGTGTGACGTATCTGCTTCTTCCGCTTGTCCCTCTACCGGATTACGATCAGGTACACTGCCATGCTGATGCCAACTGTAGCCAGGAGAAGTGCCAGAACTACGGCGTTTTTCGAAACACGCCCGGCAACCCAAGTGCCTGCCCGCGATGGCCCGGCTGACGCCGGCTCTTCGAGGATGTCGTCGAGTTCTGTTGCCGCAACCCCAACTGCCGTTCCAGATCGACAATCTGCTTTTCCGCCTCCCCGACCTCCTTCTCGACTTCGGCAAGTTGCTCCCTGCTGTCGAGCAGTTCCCGATGCAACCTCTCGTTGCCGCATCGCAACCCTTCGTTCTCACGCTCCAGTTACCGCCTTTCCCCGTTGCGATGGAGGCGGCACCGGTCTCACAGGTACGCGATGTTTGCTGCCAGAAACCCTCAAACATCTACCGTGCCAGATTTTTCGGCGAAGGGCCCGGCCCAAATCGAAGATTCTTTAAGATTTCTTCGTTAGGCCTTTAGCGGGTACCTGAACTGTTACTTTGGCCGATGCTTTTTTGGCCGAAGCTTTTTTCGCAACCGCCTTGCGCGCGGCCGGTTTCGCTTCCTGCGCCATATCGAGACCGAAGATATCGCCGAGGTCATCTCCAGACAGGACCTTCGTCCCCGCTGCGACCTTCGAAGCCAGTGGCATGACTTTGCCAGCCGTGGCGATGAGTTCGCTGTGATCCACGCCCCGCAGGTGGAAGAGGAGTTCGGGCTGGTGATCGAGTTGGGCCCCGACGCCATACAGCACGGCGGCGACGTGTTTGCACATGTCGGCCCAATCCGGGCAACTGCAGGAGAGTGTGATCTCAGAGGGCGACGGAAAGAGGCCCTGACTCTGGCGGCAGATTCGTTCCATTACGCCTTTGGAAAACTTACCCTGCAGCAGTTCAACAAGCGAATCGATAGCGCCCGCGCAATCTCCGCAGATAGATTTCCAGTGGTTTTGCGCAACAGGCGAGATTTTGAGCTTGACCGTATACACATCTGAGCCAGCCACCGTGGCATGGATCTCGCCGCGCTTAATCTGCAGGTCGACGACGGAACCATTGCGCACGTAGGTGCGGCCACGCGGCAGGCGATTCGCATAGTCGCTGTAGCGCTCCAGGTTTTCGCACCAGGACTTACCCCAGAAGGTCTTCGCGATGGTGCGGCCATCGATAACGACAGGCGCGATGTTTTCACCCTTCTTCCGGCGCTTCTCTACCTCGCGCTGCGCCTTTCTCCGCCGATCCCCCACAGGCACATAAGGCCGCCAGCCATATCCGTCATATGCCATCCCGTTATGCCTCTTTCAGCGCTTTGTTGAGATCAAGCGCGACCAGTTTGAGCAGTTCGTCGTCTTTCATTTCCGTCAGAAGAAGGTCTGCTCCGCCTTCGAGCAGTTCGTTCGAAAGACGACGCTTGGATTCGATGATATCGTCGATCTTCTCTTCGACCGTCCCGCGGCAGACGAATTTGTGGACGAGCACGTTGCGGGTCTGGCCGATTCGGAAGGCGCGGTCTGTAGCCTGATTTTCGACAGCGGGATTCCACCAGCGGTCGAAGTGGACAACGTGGGAGGCGGCGGTGAGGTTCAGGCCGGATCCGCCGGCCTTCAGCGAGAGCACGAAGAATCCGACCGATTCGTCTTCCTGAAAACGCCGGACCAGATCCCCGCGATGTTTCACCGGGGTGCCGCCGTGCAGCACCAGGCCGGGCCGCGCGAAGATGGAGCCAAGAAAGGCGGCCAGCGGCGCGGTCACCTCGCGGAACTGCGTGAAGACGAGCATTTTTTCCTGGCGGGAAGCGACAACTTCGGCGATGTCGCGCAGGCGGGTCCATTTACCGCTTTCCTCTTCGCTCCAAGCTCCATCGCCCAGCCATTGCGAAGGGTGGTTGCAGATCTGCTTGAAACGCATCAGGAACGAAAGCACCACCCCGCGCCGCTGGATGCCAGTGAGTTCTGTCAGCGCTGTGCGCAGTTCGTCGACAGCCTGTTCGTAGAGAGCGGCCTGATGGCGGCTGAGGGAGCAGAAGGCCTTGAGTTCGGTCTTATCCGGAAGGTCCGCAATTACGCTCTTATCCGTCTTCATGCGGCGCAGGATGTAAGGGCGCACGAGTTCGCGCAGGGGTGCGTAGGAAGCGCCTACCGCCAGACGTTTGGCGAAGGCGGTGAACTCCTTTGCGGAACCGAGCAGACCGGGGTTGACGAAATCGAAGATGGACCAAAGGTCGCCCAGTCGGTTTTCGACGGGCGTGCCGGTAAGGGCGATCCGGGTGGCCGCCTTGAGGGCTTTGACGGCGCGGGTTTGTTTGGCGTCGGGATTGCGAATGGCCTGGGCTTCGTCGAGGATGGCGAGATGCCATGCCGTATCGGCGAGCCAGGGAGCGCGGAGCAGCGAGCCATAGGTGGTGATGACCAGGTCGACATTCTTGAGGTGGCCGGGGCGTGGAGCCCTAAGCTCGGCGACAGGCATGGTGGAGGGATGTGCAATGACATACCGCAGGCTGGGCGCGAAGCGTTCGATCTCGGCGGCCCAGTTGGCGAGCAGCGAGGCTGGGGCAACAAGCAGGTTCGGTTGGCGATTCGGTTGGGACTGGCGCTTCAGGATCAGCAGGAGCGAGAGCACCTGAATGGTCTTGCCGAGCCCCATATCGTCGGCAAGACAAGCGCCGAGGCCGAGTTTGGCGAGGAACCAGAGCCAGCGCACGCCGACCTGTTGATAGCGGCGCAGGGAGCCCTTGAGCGCGTCGCCCGGGTCGATTTCAGCAAGGCCCTGTGGGCTGCGCAGACCCCGTAGCGTTTCGGAAAGCCATGGACCGGCCACCACCTGCGCCCAATCGGTCGCAGCCGCCTGTGTGGGGTCGTCAGCGTCTCCCTTTAGATCCGCGCCTGCAAGCAGGCGCATGGCGTCACCGAAGGCAAGACCATTTTCCCTGGCCGAAGTTTCAAGTTGCCGGAAGCGGTCGAGCATGCGCTTGAGGTGGTCTTGATCCAACTCGATCCAGCGACCGCGCACGAGGGTAAGGCCGCTGGACCTGGCAAGCAATTCTTGGATTTCGGCTTCGGTGAGAGGGTCGCCATCGAGCGTGACATCGGTGTGGAAATCGAGCAGCGCGTCCTTGCCGAGTCCGGAAGGAGGTTTACCTCCTACCGCCCCGGTAACGCGGGGACGGGGCGGACGCTTGCCTTGCCACGCTGCGGGCATGCGCACGACGACGCCGGCCGTTTCGAGGTACGGAACATCGCGCAGAAGCTGCAGGGCTTCGGCGGGCGACCAGCGCAGGGGGTGGAAGATCTCCCCTGCGTCGACCATGGTCTTTAGCCACGGACAGGTTTCGGAGGCTCGCTGGACGGGGACAAGGAGCGATAGGAGGCGTGCCTTGTTGGCTGCTCCAGCGTACTCGCTCAAGGCCTGGCCAAGGGGCAGGTGCTGGGCTTTGGCCTGGACGGAAAGGCGCGTTGTGTAGGTGGCGAGGAAAGCAAAAGGGGAATCGGGATCGCGGCGGTTTTCGGCGAGATTGAAGTGGACCCGACCGACAAGATTCCATGCGGGGTTGCGGCTCTTGAGGAAGTCCTGAACGCTGCATTTTGCTTCGGCGAGTTCGAGGGCAAAGGCTGCTTCGACGGCGATCCACATCGAAAGGAGGACAGCGGAGGTGAGATACTCGCCGCCAGCCATGGGGGGCGCGGTGAGGGCCATGCGGTCAAGTTCGCCGTGTTCAGGGGCGTTGGGATGTTGGGTGCAGAGGGCGGTCAGATACCGCGCGGCGAATTCGCGCCACCACGCGAGGACAGGCGGCAGCGGGGTCGCGGTTTCATCGGCACCGAGTAAGAGCAGCGCGTGGCCCGTGCCGCGACGGAAGGCTTCGGTGAGACGTTTCTGGAGTTCGGCGGCGAGAGGCGGCGCGTCGGAGTCTGGGGTGAGGACGAGGCGACCGTGCGGAGTCAGTCCAAGTGAGACGGGGGATGGCGTCATGCCGGGTGAATAGATCAGGCTAACATCAGTGCAACACCACCAGCCTTTCGGTCGGAACCACTCTGCCTCAGCAGTCTGAAGCCAGGCCACGACGGGTTCGATATTTGGGGCGGGGGCGCATGCGGCTCTTTTTTCACGGGTTCTGTTTGGCGTTTCTCCCGGAGTTTCTGCTGGCATGGAGTCCCATCGCCTCCCTTGCGCTTCGTATCCTTGTCCAAGTTCCAGTCTGGGGATTGGCGTTTGCGGCCATTTCAACGAGTGCCCCAGAACGATCACATCACAGTGGTTACGTTTCGCCGCGGAAGCGCAGACCCTACTATGGCAGCGGAAGGGAGGGGGGAAAGATGAGATCCAGCTCCAGCGCCGCCGCAAGTGCGCGATCCAGTTCTACCAATTTATTTGGCGGCAGGTGGCCAACGAATCGCGTCAGCATCGGCTTCGGCAGACTCACAAGCTCATCGCAGTGGATGCTACTTGGGTGTTTCAACCCCTCGTCGACTCCGACGATGACTTGCGTCTGGAGCTCGTCATACCGCGTATACACCGGCGCGCAAACAACGGAAGAGAATCGCGAATCAATCAAAATTTGCCGGCTGACTACCACGAATACCCGCTGCTTCCGCAAATCGGTTTGTCCAGGCCGACTCACAAGGAACAGATCGCCGCGCAGCACTTATTCCGGAAGCCCCTGGAACGCCAGAACATCAGACTCCCCGTTCAATTCTTCGGCGATGCGCTCCAGAATCACGGCGTCTTTTGCATCGCGCCTGGATTTCGCCGCGGCTGCCAAGTACGACCACGCGGCTCGCTCCAGAAATGCCGAGCGGTTCGAATCGAACTCGTCAATCTTCTCAAGCAACTCGCCCGGAAGGCTGACCGATGTCTTGATCCTCATACCACCAAAATACCACTACGCACCACATGGTGCCGGCAGTCAGATTGCCGAAGGCGCCAAAGCACATTTTCCCAAACCACATTTTCAAGGAGTGCCCCCGGAACGATGACATCACAGTGGTTACGGTGCGGAGGAACTAATGAGCTATACGGAAGTCTCAGCGAACTGCGTGATCTTAATCACCTTGCCGTCTGGAAATACCGCCCGAATTTCGAGGTCTGCTCCCAGAGCTCTCAGGAAGTTTCCGAGGGTGCTCACGTACAGATCGGTCCGATGCTCCAAGCGAGAAATGTCCCCCTGTCCCAGGTGGAGCTCCTCGGCAATCCGGGCCTGTGTCATCTCCCGCGCCCTACGGAGTTGCTGCAAGGACATTTCCTCCACTAGCCGCTGTTATTCGGCTTCGCCTTCTCGGATAGCTTCGGGTGACATTTTGATGCGCAATTCACTGAACTTCTTTGCCGTATTCTCAGCCCGGGGAGGCTTTCTTCTTCTTGATCAAGTTCAGATGATCTTCAAATAAACGGTCTGCAATCGGAACTTTCTTCTCGTACCATCGGTCGTCTCCCGTCTTGTCTCCGGCCAGCAACAGAATGGCCACGCGTCGCGGATGGAACGCGTAGAGGGTCCGAAGCGGGTCGCGATGAGCTTGCGTGCGAAGTTCGCGCATCTCAGGGAAACGGGACGTCGCGATATTGGAACTGAACAGGAATCCGAGATTCGGACCGTGTTCGGAGGGCAGCCGTATACGGCTTCCACCTTTCCCTGTTGAGTTTCCGTCAGTGAACTCTACCTCCCACGCCACTCCCGAAATATGGCACAAAAGCGATATAGCCTTTGCGCCATAACGAAACCCGATACCGGAATGACTTTCCAGAACCGAATCGCCGAGGCAGCCAAAGCCTGGGGCCAAAGGGCGCGTTCCACCTGAACCAGATTCAACCGAAGGCTGTCGAAGACTGGCTGCACACGATGTTCGACTCCTGGTGGACCCTGCACGGCGTGCGCGCCATCATGACCAGAATCTTCAACTACGCCGAAGGCCACGGACTCTTCTCAATCCGCTTTTGAGCAATTATCGTGGCACTCGTTAAGCACGC
>JAYTGM010000101.1:0-17677 GCA_043733425.1 Terriglobia bacterium | reverse complement strand
CCGACGGCACCGAAGTTCCCGTAGGCATGGTCTACATCGGCATCGCCGACTCGAGGGGCACCGCCGTCTTCGACCGCCAATTTCTGGGCGATCGCCCGCGCATCCGCTCTTTCGCCACTCAAATGGCGCTCGACATTCTTCGCCGGCGAATCCGCTAATCCCAAAGTAATTTCAGCCGCTGGTAGTTGGTAAACCGTTGGTCACTCGAGATCATAGTCAGGTCTTCTGATATCGCCTGCGCCACCAATAACCGATCGAACGGATCGCGGTGATTCTCGAACCAGGCCAAGTGAGTCAATTCATCCAAGTGCATAAATTGAATTGGTAGCAACCTCGCATTGATCGCCTGAATTGCCGCTTCCACTTCCGTTGCCCCTCTATTCAGGCTTTTCTTGATACAGATTTCCCAAACGCTCACAATACTCACGTAACACTGAGTATCTGGTCTGGAGAGTCGCCGCTTTACGGGTCGCGGCAACCCTTCATCCAAAGTCCAACGCAAGAATGCGTTGGTGTCCAGCAGAACTTTCACCCTTCCTCTTGCAGAAATTCAAACATGTCCTCAATCTTCTTATCCTCTTCGGGACTATCCCATCCTTCATAGAGGTTTACTTTCCCTTTCCAGATCCCCAGGCCTCGCAATCCGCCCGTCGGTTTCACCACAGTCAATTGAACGGTTTTCTCCCCGCGATTTGTCAGGAATACTTCCTCACCCGCTAAAGCCGCCTTGACAAGCTGCGACAATCTGGTCTTGGCTTCCCGTATCCCGACTTCCATAATTTTCATTGTAGCTACATCAAGAGCCCACACAGCGGCAGCCCACGCCGCGTGGATCTCCCAATCGAGCGGCACCACCGCAAGTCTTCGCGGAACCGCAACGCCCAACTCACGTGTCGCCTGGGCAACCGGCACCAAAGGAACCGTCCTGCGCACCGTTGACGCTGGCGCACACTGGCTTCCCTCTAGCGTTCCGAACTCTGAAGACCTTGATTTCCGCGACATCGAGGCCGCCGACGCAACCCACGCCTGGCTGCTCTCCAGCGGCCCCGGCGACAAATCCCGCATCTACCGCACCCAGGATTCCGGCAAAAACTGGCAACTCCAACTCACCAACCCCGATCCTATCGGCTTCTTCGATGCCATTGCTCTTTTCACGAAGCGCTCAGCCATCCTGCTAGGCGACCCCGTCGATGGCCGGTTCGTCATTTACACCACTACCGATGGTGTGAACTGGATTCGCCGCGCAGGCCCGGAATCCCTCCCCGGTGAAGGCGCCTTCGCCGCCAGCGGCACCTGCCTGATCGCACGCTCCAACGGCGAAGCGTGGTTCGGAACCGGCGCGGCAAGGGTCTTCCACTCCGCTGACAGCGGCGCAACCTGGACGGCTTCTCAAACGCCCCTAGCGCACCAAGGCAAAGCCGCGGGCGTATTCTCTCTAGCCTTTCACGACAGGCTCCACGGGATAGCGGTAGGCGGCGATTACACCAAGCCCACTGAACGCGCGGGCAATGTCGCATTGACGGATGACGGCGGCAAAACCTGGCACGAACCGCGCACACGCCCGAACGGATATCGCTCTGCCGCGGCCTACCAGTCACGAACCGAAATCATCGCCACTGGCACCAGCGGCACAGACATCTCTCACGATTCAGGGCAAACGTGGCAATCGCTCACACCGCTCGGCTACAACGCTCTGGCGGTACACAAACACCATCTTATGGCTGTGGGTCCGGAAGGCCGCATCGCCACGGGCCCGTAGCGGTTCGCAGCTGCTCGAATGTCGAATTGTCTGATTTTATTGGCCACCGGGTCGCGGTAGGTTCTGGAATGATCACAACACCCCCCCTTCGTTGAAGCGCTGCAGCACGGTCATCTCGAACCCGAAATCAAAATTTGCAAGCGAAATCATCCAAATCTTGGGCAGTACTGTAAGCCGGTCTGAGTTTTGCCGTACACAGAGGATAATGCAAAAGAGCCCCGCAATCGGCCATTAGCCCGGCGCAGCGATCCATACTCCAAACAGTAGCTGGTTAGCGACTCTACTGTGGAGTAAACTGTGGGCAAGTCTCTCGGTACGGAAACAATTCAAGTAGTCCTAGACCGCAAACTGCTCCAAGCTACCGAACGTGCCGCCCGCCGCACAAAACAGAATCGATCCGCCCTGATCCGTGACGCCGTGCGCGCATACCTAAACGCCGCGGAGCGGCGGGAATTAGAAGAAAAGGACCGCGCGGGCTATGCCAAACATCCCCAGTCGAGTGCAGAGCCAGAATTGTGGGAAGCGGAGGCATCTTGGCCAGCGGAATAGCCAGAGGCGATGTCCGCCTTTACGATTGCACATCGCTAGACAAACGGCGACCGGTAATAGTTCTTACGCGCGACGCCGCGCTTTCTTACCTGACCAGCGTCACCGTGGCACCCATCACTTCTACAATTCGCGGAGTTCCCTCGGAGGTCTTGCTCGGATTAGAAGATGGCATGAAGCACGCCGGCGCCATCAACTTGCATAGTCTAATTACTGTGTCCCAAACATGGCTCGGGAAGCGTGTCGCGCAACTAACCTCCTCGCGCATGGACGAAATCTGCACCGCCTTACACTTCTCTCTCGGCTGCGATCAGCCTTGATCCCCCTCACCCCAACCGCAACTTACAAATAGTCTCAATATGAAAAGTCTGCGGAAATAAATCGATCAGCGTCAACTCTTCCACCACATACCCGCCCTTCATCAACCCACTCAGATCCCGTGCAAACGTTGAAGGGTCGCAGGAAACCACCGTCACCCGCTCCGGCCGCCACTCGACTAATTTTTCCACCACAGCCTTCCCCAACCCGGTTCGCGGCGGATCGGCCAACACAAAATCCGCCCGCTCTTCCATACTCCTCAAATACTGATCTACGCTCGCCCCCACGGCATGGACCTTCACTCCCGCGCGTGAACCGTTAAATTCCAAATCCCGCACCGCTCCCGACCCCGATTCCACAGCCGTCACCCGCCCAAACTGCTTTGCCAGCGGCAGCGAAAATAACCCCACGCCCGAATACAAATCGAGAGCGTGTTCCCCCCGCGCACCTCCCACCACCGCTTCCGCCATCCGCTCCACCAAAAACCGGTTCACCTGAAAAAACGAATTCGGGCTCACGCGATACCCCGCATATTCCAGCGAACCCTCAACCAACCCGGGCATCTCCTCGGCCGCCCATTCAAAGAATCTTTTCGCCACCGTCTGCCCGGCTTCCAGCACATTCAACTGCACCTGGCTCTCATTCGTAAACACTTCAATCTGGGTGATGAACTTCGGCCAGCGCCCATCCCGCAGCATCCGGTTCAGCGCGACAATGCACTCATTCACGCGCGGCGAACTGATCGGGCACTCCTCAATCGCCACCAGCTTGTGCGATCCGCGCATCCGGTACCCCAACTTCCGCTGGTCGATATGGAACTGCGCTCGATTCCGATACCCCCAAGGCTCTCCGGAAATCACGCCAATCTCCGCCGGTGCCTCCACCCGTCCCACCCGCGCCAAAGTCTCTTTCAAAATCGAAAGCTTCGCCGCCACCTGCGCTTCGTAAGCCGCATGTTGATAGTGGCAGCCACCGCACTTCCTGTAATAAGGGCAAGGCGCGGATACGCGGTCCGCCGACGGTGTAACAACACTCCGCAGCCCCGCCCGCATCACACCGGACCGCACCTCCCCCGGTTCTATTTCCACTTCTTCACCGGGCAGCACGAACGGCGTCAGAACCACCTGACCCCCCTCGCGGCTTAACCCGTCACCGCCATACACCAGCTTTTCGATTGTTACCATGAGGACTCCTCATGAAAGCACGTGTTCTCTCCGGCGTCCAACCCACCGGAAATCTGCACATCGGTAATTACCTTGGCGCCATCGCCAACTGGGTCAAGATTCAGTACCAGTACGAGAGCATTTTTTGCATCGTGGACCTCCACGCCATCACGGTCCACCAGAAGCCGGACGAGCTCCGCGCCAAGATCCGCGAACTTGCCGCGCTCTTCCTCGCCGCCGGTATTGACCCCGCTCATAGCAGCATCATGGTGCAGTCCCAAGTCTCCGGCCATAGCGAACTTGCCTGGATGCTCACCTGCGTCACGCCCATGGGCTGGCTCAGCCGCATGACCCAGTTCAAAGCTAAATCCGCCGCGCAGGAAACGGTAAGCAATGGACTTTTCCAATACCCCGTCCTGATGGCCGCCGATATCCTTCTCTACCAAGCCGCTGTCGTGCCCGTCGGTGACGATCAATCGCAACATCTGGAACTCACGCGCGATATCGCCGAACGCTTCAACTCCATCTACGGCGATACCTTCGTCGTTCCCGAAACCAAGCTCCCTGGTTTCGGCGCGCGCATCATGGGCCTTGATGATCCCACCGCCAAGATGAGCAAGTCCGCCGCAGGCGCGCATCACGCCATAGCGCTGCTCGATCCCGCCGACAAGATCCGCAAAACCTTCAACCGCGCCACCACCGATTCCAACCCCGCGGTCGATTTCGAAACCATGGGCCCCGGAGTTCAAAACCTGCTGAACATCTATCAGGCCTTCTCAAACGACAACGCCGAAGCCATGCGCAACCACTTCACCGGCATGCGCTACGGCGACCTGAAGAAACAAGTTGCCGAAATGGTGATCGCCCACCTTGAGCCGCTCCAGCAGCGGTATCAAGAAATCACGAAAGATCCAGCCTTCGTAGAATCCATCCTTCAGCAAGGCGCGGAACGGGTGCGCCCCCTGGCCGCTGAAACCGTCCATCTCACCAAACAACGCATGGGGCTCTGGTAGCGCAGCCTTACTGCATCCCCAAGCTGATCTTTAGAAACATAAACCGATCCACCCATTCGTCAATCCGCTTCGCCGTCGGCATCCCTGCTCCATGTCCGGCCCGCGTCTCCACGCGAATCAAAATCGGCGACGGACCCTCCTGCGCAGCTTGCAGCGCAGCCGCATATTTCAAACTGTGCCCCGGCATCACCCGATCGTCGTGATCCGCTGTCGTAATCAAAGTAGGCGGATACCGCGTCCCTTTCCGGATATTGTGCAGCGGCGAATACTTCCGCAGCACTTCAAAATCCGCCGCATCCTCAGGCGTGCCATACTCCCCCACCCACTGCGTCCCGAACCCGAACTTGTTAAACCGCAGCATATCCATTACACCCACCGCCGGCATCGCCGCCCCAAATAAATCAGGCCGCTGGTTCAACACCGCGCCCACCAGCAGGCCGCCATTGCTCCCGCCGAAAATCGCCAGCTTAGGCGTACTCGTATACTTACTCGCAATCAGATATTCAGCCGCCGCAATGAAGTCGTCAAACACGTTCTGCTTCTTCGCCCGCATTCCAGCCTGGTGCCACGCCTCGCCGTATTCAGATCCGCCCCGCAGATTCGCCACCGCGTAGATGCCGCCCATCTGCATCCATTCCACATAAGCCGGCGTAAAATGCGGCGTCTCGGAAATCGCGAATCCGCCATACGCATAAAGCAAGGTCGGGTTGTTGCCGTCCCGCTTCATGCCCTTCTTGTAACTTAAAAACATTGGCACTTTCGTGCCATCTTTACTCTGATAAAACACTTGTGTCGTCTCGAATTCAGACATATCCACTGAGACCTTACTCTGCTTCACCACCGTGCTCTTACCCGTACCTAAATCAAGCCGGTAAACGCCTGGCGGCATGGTAAACCCGCTGAATGAATAAAAGATTTCTTTATCGTGCATACGCGCCCCTGAAAAAGAAGCAGACCCCAGCCCCGGCATCGTCACTTCACTCAGAGCTTTACCTCCCAGCGTCACTAGGCGCGCCATCGTATGCGCATCTTTCATATACACCAGCAACATCTTCCCGTCCGCGATAATCACAGCCTCAAGGGTTTCCGGCTGTTCGGCCACCAACTCCATCCAACGCGCCCGCTCTGGATGTTCTAAATCCATTGCGACCACACGCCCGCGCGGCGCCCCATCATTGGTGTTCACATACAACTTCGTCCCTACAATCGCAATCGGGTCATACCCACCCGTCTCCGCTGAAATCAAATCCACCGTCCGCGGTTTCGCCGCGCGCAAATCCTGGAAAGCCAGCCGGTTCTTCCCCGGAACCCCGGAATAAATAGAGATCAGCAGGTATCGCCCACCCTCCATCACAATCGGAAACAGTCCCCAATTCGGATGCTCCGGCCGCTCATAAATCAAAGTATCAGCCGCCTGCTCCGTACCCAGCTTGTGCAAATAAATCTGCTCGTTCAGAGCCGCCGCTGTCAGCAACTCAGCAGCCGCCGGTTCCGGATACCGCGCATAATAAAACGCTTTGTTATCCGCCGTCCAGCTCACCCGACCGCCTTTGGTCCATCGGATGGTATCGGTCAAATCCTTACCCGTTGCCACGTTGCGCACATGCCACTCGCCCCAGTCCGATCCTGCCTGCGCCACGGCATACGCATACAGCGCGCCGTCCCAACTTGCGGCCGTCGCACCTAGCGCCGCGGTGCCATCTTTGCGGTAAGTATTCGGATCGATCAGCACTCGCGGAGTTCCATTAAGCGCGTCCATCACATTCAACACGGATTGGTTCTGCAACCCTGTGTTATGAAAATAGAAGTAATGGCTCCCTACCTTGGACAGCCGCTCGAATTTCTCGTAATTCCACAGTGTCGTCAATTGCTGCTGAATCTGGCTGCGTCCCGAAGCCGAAGCAAGATATAGCGATGTAATCAGATTTTCCTGCTCAACCCATTTCCGCGTAGCGGGCGAATCGGTATTTTCCAGTTCACGGTATGGGTCAGCAATTTTTGTCCCGTGATAATCATCCACCTGTTCCGTCCGGGGCGGTTCTGGATATCTCGTCCGTGTGGAAACAGTCTGTCCACTAACCACCGCAAGCGCTGCAATACCAAAAATTACAGCCATTTTCATAAATTCAGCCTTCCCACTTATCTGAGTCGAACGTCGCCAGCACACGCGTAAACTCCGCGCCAAAGAAGAAAATCAAAGACGAGTAGTACACCCACACAATTAGCCCCTGCCCAAACATCCTTCCAGGCAATGGCGGTCTCCGGTACATATTTTAAGACCAACGTGCCTAACACGAAAATTGCCATAACCGACAACAGGAAGTGAATCGCGCTTAGCAGAATCTCCGGCATGGGCAGCAGGCTCCCGAAAAACTTCCCAAATACCGCAAGCCCCGCGCACAACGCCAAAGAGACCAGAATCAAAAAACCGATTGCCAGGACCATGCCGAACGAGAAGAATCTCTGCTTCAACATAGCAATAATTCCGCCGGTGCCTTTCGCTTGCACATCCTAGATCTTGTTTAGTGCGGATCGCAATTTGTCAAAAACGCCAGACGCTCCAAACAGCAGTGTAATCACTCCGATTACGGAAGCCGTAGCCCCGCTAGCTGGCTTTTGCGGGTGCTCAATCATGGTCTTCATAGCGTCGGCCCCCTGGTGCCCGATCATTCTCTGAACCTGACTCAGAATCTGATCCTGTGCCTTCGAGTGTGCCCAGGCGCTTTGCTTCATGGGCCCGAAAAGTTGCACAGCAAGCACCGCTGTAACGTTTTGCCCGATGGCAGGCTGTACACTGAAGCGCGTAAGCGTGCAGAAATTCTGGCTGAATGTTCAACTCTCGCTGGTGCTGGCCAGCTTCTGGGTTCTTTGGCTGCTGCCGGTCGGGGTAGCGGTTTGTATCTTCGTGTTGCTGAATCGTGCCCGCAATACTTGGGGCGCGGAGCAGTTTGCCGAAGCCTCGGTCATCGCGTTAGCGCTGGCGGCATTTCTCTGGATCACGCTTCGCTTACGAAGTGCGTGGCAGGCCATCCCAGCCGAGTTGAAACCCACTGAACCGCCCGGCAAACCACTTCAGGAAAGCGATGCGCCAGAACTCTTCGCTCTTGCGCAACGCTTGCGGCAGCAGACTGGAATCGGCAAAACCGTGGAGGTGTGGAGCGATCTCTCTCCGGTTGTTTCCGCGGTAGCCTATGCCGCACACTTGGCTGCCGAAACCAAAATAGCGCTGCGCAATGGGTTAGTCGCCTTGGCCGTTCTGTCGCGCGCGCAACTGGAAACTCTGCTTCGCTATCACTTGACCATCCTTACCTTCTCTCCCCGGCTGATCAGCATGCTATTAAAAGCCCGCATGGTGGCGCACGGCACTTACTTCCTTCCCTACACAATCGCCTTCGATTCCAACTTGCGCAAGGTTGAGCGCTACGCCCGCAAGCGCGCAACCGGTGATTTAGCGCAAGCCACCGCCGCCATCGAACTAAGCCAGGAAGCTGGCCGCCAATTCGAACTCTTCTGGGCAACGGATATGCAGATGTTCCTGCAAACCGGGCACTTGATGCCAATTGCGGAGGGTTTCGCCCGCCACTGGCGGCGCTTGCGAAGCGAAACAGGCGAATCCATTGTGCCCGAGCAGGATCTGGCTTTAGGTATGCTGCGTAGCCCCAACACGGTAGAAGGCCGCCTCACTGCGGGCTTGCTCCAACAAAATCAGAATCTGGAGCGGACGCAATGGGAGCAAGGCGGCGTCATCCTGCTGCGCACTTGGGAATCTTCTGTAGATGCGCGTGCCGAAGCGCTAACCGGCCTCACCGCGGGTGGCCTGTGCGAATTGGTCCGCCAGGGCGCGGTGGAACTGGGATCGCGAATTTTTGAAAATCCCGGCAGGCCTCATGAGCCCGAAGAGCTTCGTCTCTGGACCAGCCAGGTGCTGGCCATGGCGCTGGCCGTCGCGCTGCACCGCACAGGTTGGCAATTTCTCTATACAGGTGCCGGTTGCAAGATGGAGTTCGGCAAACAGGAACTGCGCTTGGCGCCATTTACCGCCATTCAGGCAATGCTCACAGGCAAAACAGAATGTGCCGAGTGGTCAGCTATCTGCGAGCAACGCGGCATATCTAAGCTGCTCTTGAGTTCTGCTTCGCAAACTTAGCTTATTGATCGGCTTTTTCGATTTCCGCGGCGGTCACCATTTTTAGGTTGCGTGTTGTCTCAGCAGACGCCCGAATCTCCACCGTCTCCTCGCGGCCCACTATTGCATCGCTTGCCATCAACCGATCGGCAACCTTTTTATCCGTCACCTCCACCGCATAAACGCGATACTTGCCGGGCGGCAGCGGTAACGAATACTTCAGAGGCTGTCCAGGCGTTCCCGCATGAACAATCATGGAGTGCAAGCCCATACCCGCCAGTGCAAAAACCAGCACTTCAGACGCATGAGAATCGCCCAGTTGCACCTCGCCGGAAAGCGTGCCAATTATGAAACCGAGCTTCACCATAAGCGGTCCAGCCGCACCCTCCTTCAGTAAAAATTCCGGGCCATCGCTGGTCTCACCGCCAATGCTGATCGATTGCACAAAACCGCCCATCGCGGAGATCCGGTAACGGCCTGGCGTGACCGCCTTCAGCGTGAAGGAGCCATCCTCAGCGACGGGCGCGGAAACCAGCATGCTTTGCTCGTCAACCTGAGTCAGGGAGATCATCCCGTTTCCCTTTGGCGCGAAATTAGCGGCGGGATTCTGCGAGGGTGCCGGAACCTCCATCTGGATGATGCCAGCCAAAGGCAGCGTAGGAACAACCTGAACGGTAATCTCGCACGGCTCCTCTGTCACCTGCACGGTTTGACGGCCCACCACCATTCGCTCAGGCCCGTTGGAGGTGAGCAGCAGCGTGTACTCTCCGGCAGGCACATTGCGTATCTGCGCCATCCCGGTGCGCGGTTCCACCATGCCAGCCCTGCTGTTCGAATTCCTCGCCAAGGGATTGTCATTCGGTGTAAGGCTCGCGAACAGGCGGCCGCGGCGTTCTTCATCGAGACCCGTTACGTGAACCGAAACCGTAGTGACAGTCTGAAGGGACATTCGGAAATCCAGCCCGCGCGCTGGCTGACCGGGTATCAGCTTAATCTTTTGAGCTCCGTTAAAGCTGGCAGTGCCGGGATAAAAGCGAGGTGCGTACCCCAACTGCGTCCCCGCGGGGACGGCGTTCGGCGGACCGAACGCGCGGGGTTGCAGATAAGGCGCAGTGCAGCGGGCTTGCAGATAGTACTTGCCTCCGGGCGTATTAGGAATCAGATAATCGCCGGTGCCATTCGTGTTGGCGGAGTGCATCGGCTGCAGCCCCTCGCTCGCTGTCCGCGTCAACAGATTTACATTGCAGTTTGCAAGCGGGTCCCCATCGTCATCGGTTATTTTTCCTGATGCCGCAATTCCAGGCGTCAGTTTTACGGTCACCCCACGCTTCTGTTCCCCAGGCGCAACCGTAAACTGCTCCGGCTGTTGCATGCTCATTCCGTTCGCGGGGTACTCGGGATGGTTCACATAGACAACGTATGTCCCTGGCGGAAGTTGCTCAAACGAGAATGAACCCGACGCATCCGTAACCGCTACCGTTTGCTGCCCATATGAGATACGCACTTGTGCCTTCTTAATAGGCGCGCCGCTTGCCGAATCAAGCACAGTCCCCGAAAGAGAACCTCTTGGGCCTGTGTATTCCGGTTGCGAGGGTGGTTGTTGAGACGGATACGGCAGGCTAAACCCAGGCTGACCGGTCGTTACGCTGCCGTCAGGCCGCACCACTCGCCGCGGTCGCGTTTCCTGCGCCAGAAGCATCGCCACCATCGCCATAAATACTGTGAGCTTGATCATTGGCCAGCCGATCCTATGACGGCAAGAGTGAGAGTTTCGGTTGCGCCTTCTTTCAACTCCAACGGTTTCGATTGCGCTTCAAACGGCAGCAGGAACGCCGGGTCCTGCCATGCTTCCGGTTCCACTTCCTGAAACGCATAAAACCGATATGAACCGGGATTCAATCCTTCAAACTTGAAATGGCCTTTCTCATCGGCCTGGGTTGTCGAATAAAAACTGAACACATGGGCAAGGCTGCCCGTCGGTGCGGCCAGGACGGTTGCGCTCGCCGCTGTATCCAGTGTGCCTTCCACTTTGGGTGCCGCCATCGAAATCACAATCGTGAGCGGACCTTTCGTATTCGGCCCGATTTCCATATCCTCAAGCAGGACATCCTGCTGCCCAAGCCGCATCGATTTGATGTATGCCCCACGCGGCAGCGGCGCCACGTTGATGTCCCAAATGCCAGCGGGAATCTCTTCAAAAGTAAATGTTCTTGATTTGGCACGGGCCTCAAGCGAAAAACGTGAGCCGCCTCCTTCGCCCGGCGACAAGCTGATACGAAGATTCTTCACTTGTTCCGCTGCTGGACCCTCAACCGTAACGGAGCCGCTCAACGACGTACCGGGCAGCAGACTTACATTCAGTTCGGTATCGGGCGATGAAAGCGTCACTGGGTAGATCGCGCGGCGGCCGCCCATCTGTACAACTAATCTGTAAGGCCCTGGAATTAGACCGTTAAAGCGAAAAGCAGGGTTCGCGGGATCGATGGTCTGAACCGGACCGCTCGAACGGTCATTGATCGGATTAGCATCCGGCTCCAGGCGAAGAAACCCCCGTGTGGAATTTTCAGGAATGCCGCCGATTGTGCCGTGTACGTTGATTTGCGGCGAGTAATTCAGTTGGAAATCCACGTTGGGAACGTCGCGGCCTTGCGACACGATGATCGGCGTCGCGGCACTAAGCCTGTCAGCATGGGAGTAAAACTGCGGTGTAACCGTTTCCGGCTGCAGCGTCTCTCCGATAATCGCGACCGGCCGCGTTCTCAACGCTGGCATAAATCGGCCGTGCGCCAGTGCCCAATACTGGCCGGGCAGTATGTTGCCAGATAGCTGGTAGTGTCCCTGCTGATCGGTCATGGAACTCAAGCTCGGTAAGTAGTGCGGCTTCCCTCGATCCATCCGCCGGGTATAGAGGCTGACTTGAATGCCAGGTAGCGGGTCTCCTTCCGCGTCTAGAACAGTTCCGCTCACCGATTGCGAGGGAATTAGGTGCAAGGTTACTGCCGTGCGCTGTTCGGCGGCGGCTAAGTTCAGTGACGTGCCTGGGCGCTGCGGCTTAGTGGCCCCGTAACTCACACTGAGAAAACCGTCTCGCACGGCACTAAGCCGGTAGCGTCCTGCGGGGATACCAGGTAGCGTATAGCGGCCCGTTCCATCCGTGATGGCCACCGCGTAAGAGCGGTCCTGCGAAAGGCTGGTCAAAATTACGGCCGCTTTCCGAACCGGCTGGCGGTCGGCATCGTTGATCACAATGCCGGAAACAGAACCGGCGTTGGCGGAAGAAGCCCCGGCGGCATCCGCGGAAGCGAACAGAATCAACGCGAAAAGAAGGCGGTGCATAGCCGGTGTGCCTGCCCCTATTATCCATGCCCGCGCGAACTAAGATTCCAAGCCCATCTGCGTCAGCCGGTATCGAAGCGCATTCCGGGTCAGCCCCAGCAGCCGCGCGGCCTGACTTTTATTTCCATCGGCCTTCTTCAAAGCCTGCCGAATTAGTTCCTGCTCGTACTGGTCCAGCGACATGCCTTCCGGCAGCGAAAGTTCACCCGGTGCCACGGTCCGCTGGCGTGCGTTGGTATCCAGCTTGATATCCTGCGCATCTAGTTGTTTGCCCCGCGCCATCACCAGTGAACGCTCAATCACGTTTTCCAGTTCCCGCACGTTGCCCGGCCAGGGGTAAGCCATCAGCTTGTCCATGCCTGCGGGGGTGATCTCGGTAACTTCGGAACCCGCATCTGATGCCAGCTTCGTGATGAAGTGATTCGCCAGCGGCGGAATGTCAGCCTTGCGTTCGCGAAGCGGTGGTATTTCAATCGGCACCACGTTCAGCCGGTAATACAGGTCTTCGCGAAAAGTCCCCTGCTCCAAAGCGGCGCGCAGGTCCTGGTTCGTAGCCGCAATCATCCGCACGTCGATGTGCAAAGTCTTGGTTCCCCCCAGCCGTTCCAGTTCGCGTTCCTGAAGCACCCGCAGCAGCTTCACCTGAACCGAAGCCGGCACGTCCCCAATCTCATCCAGAAACACCGTACCCGTATCGGCCTGTTCAAACTTACCCGGCTTCGAACCAAGCGCACCCGTGAACGCACCCTTCTCGTAACCGAAAAGTTCGCTCTCCATTAGATTTTCCGGCAGTGCCGCGCAATTGATTTTGACTAGAGGCCGGTCTTTACGCGGACTATGAAAGTGAATCGCCCTCGCAATCAAATCTTTGCCCACTCCAGATTCGCCAGTCAGCAGAAC
The DNA here is from genome assembly GCA_043733425.1 of Terriglobia bacterium. GTDB lineage: Bacteria > Acidobacteriota > Terriglobia > Bryobacterales > Bryobacteraceae > JALYXI01. Next base: position 4,516 of record JAYTGM010000101.1, on the reverse strand, counting down.
CGTTGCGCGCGTGGGCGCCACGCGAAGCACCTGCGCGAAAATGTCCTGCATCTGCGCACTGCGGCCCACAATGTTGTCCCACTCATAACGGCGGCCCAACTCTTCTTTCAGCTTGCGGTTCTCATCGCGCAAGCCGCGAACTTCCAGAGCCTTGTTGATCACCGCCGTGAGCTGGTCAAGCGAAAAGGGCTTCAGCAGAAAATCGGACGCGCCGTTTTTCATAGCCTCCACTGCGTTCTCTACCGTCCCGTAGGCGGTCATGATCACCACCGGTGCGTGAGCATTCCCGCGGTGAATCAATGACAGAAGTTCCAGTCCGGTCATGCCGGGCAGCCGAAGGTCGGTCAAAATCAGGCTGGCGCGGTCCAGAAGCGGCAGGGCCTGTTCCGCCGTCGCTGCTAAATCGGTATCGAATTGCGACGCCCGCAGGTGAAGATCCAGAACGCGGCGAAGCTTCTCTTCGTCTTCGATGATCAGGATTCTGGCGCGCATAATTTACAGGGAAACATGGTGGTGTCCAGAAAATTCAGTGTAAGCGAATTTCGCAATTCCTTCGATTGGCCGTCTGCATGCCTTGAACTGTTTTAGAAACATGAAAGTCACCGTCAGCCACAAAACTTCCAAAGAAGAAGTCCGCCAAGCCGTAGAAAAAGCGGTTGACCAGCTTTTTAAAGAAACGCCGCCCGGCCTGATTCAAATCACTGATCAGCGCAAGCAATGGGATGCCGATACTCTGCGCTTTTGGCTGACCGCCAAAATGGGAATTGTGCGCAATCCTATTCAAGGTTCAATTCAAGTAACCGACCGGGACCTGATCGTTGACGTCGATCTGGGTATATTGAATCTCTTATTCCCTGAACAGAAGATTCGCAAAACAATTGAAGATCAACTGCCAGGCAAACTGCTCGGCCCCGGAAAGGCCTAAAACGAAAAAGCCGGACGTTCCCCCTTTCGAGAGTCCGTCCGGCTGGAACCTGCTCACTCAACTGAAACTTTAATGAGTGGGGTGAGAGTGAACTGACTCCGAAGTGCTGGCCGCGATAGTCATACCGCCAGGGCGTCCGGTCGAACTAATCACATACTCCGGATAAGCGGAGATACCGTGCTCGTATAAATCGATCCCGTACAGTTCGCCTTCGCGGGAAACACGCAGGATACCCATGGCGTTGACAGCATACATGACTGCCAGCGAGACACCGAAAGTCGATAAGGTGATGATGGCGCTGCCAATCAGTTGTGCAACCAGAATGGTGGTGCCGCCACCGTAAAATAATCCGGTCAATGGAGCCGTGTTATCCGCCGCGAAAGGTCCGGTTGCTCCGTACTTGCCGCAGGCAAAAAAGCCCAATGAAAGTGTTCCCCAAATGCCGCAGAAGCCGTGCACCGGAACCGCACCGATCGGATCGTCAATGCGAAGGTATTCAAGCAGTTCCACTCCCGCCACCACAATCACGCCGGCAATGCCGCCAAGCAGAATCGCGCCGCCGGGGCTCACCCAATAGCAAGGGCAGGTGATCGCCACCAGCCCAGCCAGAAATCCGTTCACAGTAAAGCTCACGTCCCATTTCTTACTGGTGAGGTATGCGTAAAACATTGCCGTTAAACCCGCCGCGCAGGCCGCCAGGGTGGTGTTCGCGGCAACACGGCCAACCCCTTCGAAATCCATAGCCGATAGCGTGGAGCCAGGGTTAAAGCCATACCAACCGAACCATAGAAGCAGGCCGCCCGATGCCGCAATGGTCAAATCGTGCGGCATCATCGGTCCACCGCCATCGCGCTTGAACTTGCGCCCCAGCCGTGGGCCCAGCACAATCGCGCCCGCCAGAGCCACAAAGCCGCCAACGGTGTGAACAACGGTCGAACCCGCAAAATCATGGAAGCTTGTCCCTACCCACGGCAGGAAGTTGCCCGCGCTGCCCATCATGGCAAGGAAGCCATCCGGACCCCAGGCCCAATGTCCAATGATCGGATAGATGAATCCGGAAACCGCCACGCTATAGACCAGGTCGCCCACAAAACCGGTCCGGCCGATCATGGCGCCGGAGGTAATGGTGGAGCAGGTATCGGCAAAAGCGAACTGAAAAAGCCAAAATGCCAGGAACGCCACACCGCTGGTTTCATAAGTGGCTGGCACGCCGTTCAGCATAAACCAGTTCAGCCCGATAAAGCCGTTGCCATGGCTGAACATGAACGCGAAACCGATGGCATAAAAAAGCAGTCCGCAAAGACAGGTATCGACGATACATTCCATCAGCACGTTGACTGTTTCGCGCGACCGGCAGAAGCCGGCTTCCAGCATGGTGAAGCCAACCTGCATCCCGAAAACCAGGAATGCGGCTATCAGCGTCCACATGGTGTTGATCGGGTTCACCACGTCATTCGCCTTCAGCACCGGGTCGGCCGCAAACGCACGCAGCCCCAGCAGATCGGGGTTGACGAACATGGAGAGAAGAATCACCAGGCCCACACCCACAAGTTTGCCAGCCAGCAGCACCATACCGTAGCGGCGCCACTGGGGCTCGCGCATCCGTGATTGCAATCGAGAAAGTTTTTGACCGAATTTGCTGTTCATAGTTAGTGTGTCCTCTTGAGAGTGGGCTCGAAGCTAAAGCGCGGATTCGCCGCGATCACCGTTGCGGATGCGGATTACTTCTGACAACTCGGATACAAAAATCTTCCCGTCTCCGATCTTTCCCGTGCGCGCGGCCGATTCCAAGGTGGCAATCACCTCTTCAAACCGCGCGTTTGTCACTGCGATTTCAAGTTTCACTTTGGGCAGCAGATCGACCGTGTATTCCTGCCCCCGGTAAACTTCTTTGTGTCCTTTCTGCCGGCCATGGCCACGGACTTCCGTGACGGTCATGCCATCAATGCCGATCGCAATCAGCGCATCTTTGACTACGTCTAGTTGAAACGGCTGGATAATCGCTTCGATTTTTTTCATCTGATTTCCTCGTTGGAGTGTTGACTGGAAAGACTGACAGTCTACTTCTTAGGGCCGAACGATGCAATGATGCCGAGCGCAAAAACATTTTGATTCTTGCCTAGAGTGGTCTGTGACCGCCGGTCAAAATAAGGATGGTCCGCGTGATCGTTGCGGTATTCGGCCCTGGCGATCAACCCATCATGGATTTTCATTTCGCCGGTCAGCGTAACTTCCGTCAGGTTCTGGGCGACACCCGTGGAGAATCCGTCGATGTCATCGTAGTATTCAAAACGCGGCGCAAAAGCGAATCGGTTCGTGAATTGATAACGGCCCGCAAGCGCGACGCCGGTCCACTTCTGGCGGCTGGCGTGAGGCTGCTTATCCGTGCCGTAATCGAAGTTGAGGTATACAGAGCCCTTGGAATTTGGGTTGATGGTCAGAACCGTATCGTATACCTGCCGATATGCGCTAACTCCGCCTTCATCTTGAGGACCTGTATAGAAGTCGTTTGCCCAAGTGCCTTTCTTGAAGGTGAAATTCCCAACCAGCCCAACAGTCTGAAACTTATTGTTGATACCCACGCTGTTCCAGCCATTCACCAATTGAACGCCGGCAGTGAACGCCTTATTCACAGGCAGCGTGGCGCGCGCGCCGAAATGATAATAAGGGATGGCAAACACGAAGAGCAGAGAGCGGGAATAGTTCCAGTTCGATCCTGCTTCAATCACTTCCGCTCCGGCGCTGGTCACAAATTTTCCAAAGTCCAGTTGCAAACCGTGTGCTTTGTTCGGACGAAACTCAAGAAAAAGCTGCTCCGCCTGCTTAAAACGATTGGGCCCGTCATCGGCTCCGCTGATGATATCCAGCGTTCGTCCCACGCCAATATCCGCACGGAACCCAAACACCCCGGAAGCTTTCTCTAAGCTGATCTTCGCCAAACTCAAATGAACGTTGTCCGCTTTATCGTCGAAATTGTAAAGCTGGTTGTACCCTGATCTCGGACGGTTCGTATTAACAGTTCCGTACACGTCGCCGTAGAGATAAATATCGATACCATCCGGACTCCATTTTGAAGGCACGGGCGTGGGTGCCGCGGGTGGGGGCTCCGGAGCGGGCGGTGCGGCGGCCACTTGGCAAAACGCGGCTGGCGCGCACACAAGCAGAAGACCGGCGAAAAACCGACATGAAGATTTCAAACGTTACCTCCAGAATTTTGGAACAACAGGGGCCTGCCTGGTTCGCAAACGGAGCGACACGAAAAGAAACCGACGTGGGTTTTATCGATAATATGTAAGTATGGCTACAAACGCCAATCCAAATTTTTGATCGGGGTGATAAGATCGGGAGTCCGTTCTAACGCATTCCCATCTTCTGAAGAAAGCGATAGCTCTCGCGAAGACTGGCAATTGGGTCTGGCGATTGGTCCTGCTCCACGAAGTAGTGCTGCACGCCCGCCGTATTCGCGGCCTGCAGAACCGCGGGAATGTTGAGTGAACCCGAACCGACCTCTTTAAACAGTTCCTTAGGAACTTTCTCGTTAAACTGCGCATCCGGCACCATGCCCTTCGCTTTATCTTTCAGATGGAGAAG
>JAYTGM010000100.1:0-2535 GCA_043733425.1 Terriglobia bacterium | reverse complement strand
CATCGCCACACCCGATATCAGCGACAGCCTTGCCGTTAACACCCCTTACAAACTCGTCATATACAGGACGGATTAAGTCGAGGCCAATCTCAAGGCCTGTAAAAGAGTTGTATGGGTACCAACCGGGATGCGGGGCGGGAAGATCTCGTTTCTTCTGAATTACAACGGCTTGAAAAGCCGCGAGTTCAGCCGCGAAAGCATCAGCAGTGGAGGGCAAAACTAACATGAATCAGTCACGCAAAATCGTATCACTCGTTATGCAGTAGCGGCTTGCGGAGGGCCACCCAGGCGGCAAACATCGCGGGGTCTCCCAGCCAGACCAGCATCCACTCCACCATTTCTTGTTTGACGGCGCGCTTTTCCGGCGCAGTCTTCTGGTTCAGCGTAGCGAACCGGCAGCGATCTTTCGCGGAAATCACCGAAGCGCGGCATCCACCGCGATTTTCCGGATAAGCTTGCGCCATCGCGATCAGGGAAGTCTCCAGCTCCGCAAGCGTCTTAGTCGCGACGCCGGCGAAGGGTTGATCTACTGGAACACCAAGTTCCGCGAGAGCGCCCCGCACCGTATTCTCAGAGATTTCGGGGAACTGGCCGCGCAATCTTTCCCACTCGGCCCGCCCGATGCCACACCAATTCTGCTGGCGCACATACTGCGTGATCAGAGCCTTCTTACTGGGTTTGGCCATGCCGGTATTCCGCGGTGGCGGCAGTGTGGGCAGCCAGATCCTCAGAGAACGTGTGCGCACCAGAACCATCGGGCTTGGCGACGAAAAACAGGTACTTGGTATCGGCCGGGTTTAGCGCCGCCTTCAGAGAACTTAGGCCGGGGTTCGCAATCGGCCCTGGTGGAAGTCCCGAGTTCCTGTAAGTGTTATACGGATTAGGATTGTCTAAATCAGAACGATAAATTTTGCCACGGTAGGTGCCCTCCAGAAGCGCGGCATATACCGTTGTCGGGTCGCAATCCAGTTTCATCCCGACATTCAAGCGATTGTGAAACACCGATGAAACCAATGGTCTATCGGTGGCAACACGCGCTTCGCGCTCAATGAGCGAGGCCATGGTCACGGCTTTATGCACATTGGCTTTGGAATTTAACGATGTCCAAATGGTTCGGAACTTGTGCGTCATCGCCGCGCATAACTGCGCCGGAGTGGTGGTGCGCGCCAGGCGGTAAGTATCCGGCCAGAGATAGCCTTCGAGGGAGGTTGCTTCCGGGTCCAGATCGCGAATCAGCTTTGTATCGTGAGCGGCTTTCAGAAATGCGGCGTCCGAAAAAATGTGAAGCTTCTTGATGTCTTTGGCGATGTCGAACATATTCTGCCCTTCGGGAACCACCAGCTCAAGGTAGAAAATATCGCCCTGGCCGATGCGGCTCAACACTTCCTGAGCGGAAGCGGGCTTGTTGAATCTGTACTCGCCAGCTTGCAGTTTGGTTCCTGGCGACAGCGCCCTTGCCAGCAAAAAGCCCCACTCGTTCTCAATCACACCTTCTCGCCGGAGCAGCGCCGCGATTCCGCGCGTGGACATGCCCTTTGGCACATCCACGAAACGGTCTCCTTCAAAGCCCTGGAAGGAACGTGCGGTCAGGTACCAGGCCGTGGCCGTGCCGGCGAAAGCCAGGAGAAGCAAAACGATTAAAAATCGGAAGAATCTCATGGCGCTGAAGGAAGCGAATCCAGGTAGCTTTGCAACAGAATGATGGCAGCCATACGGTCCACGGTACCCGATTTGCGATCGGGGCGCGCATCATTCTCGCGAAGCAATCGAGTAGCTGCGGCGCTGGTCAGCCTCTCGTCCCACAATTTTACGGGTAACCCGGTTTCACGCTTCAGCATTTCAGCGTACTCTCGCACCCACTCCGCCTGCGGTCCGGGCTCTCCGCTCATATTCAGCGGATAGCCAATCAGGATTAGTTCAATCGATTTCTCACGCACCAGGCGAATCAATTCCGCAAGGTCTGCACGCTTGTTGCGCGTGTCAAGGGTGGGCAATCCGAACGCTACCGCGCCGTGATTGATGGCCAATCCGATTCGGCGCTTTCCGAGATCGAGAGCTAATGTCCGCAGCATGAAACGATTTTCAGGAAGCTTCAGAACGTGAGCTTGAGACCGCCAGTCACCAGGCGGCCGCCGCCGGTGCCGTTCACGCCCGTCCCGCTGCTTAACGTACCGGTGATGTAGCCATAGTTCGAGTTTGTAAGGGAAGTCTGCGGATTCGAAAACTGAGGCTTGTTTAACACGTTCAGGGAATCCGCGCGCACTTCCAGGCGGCAGCGCTCGTTCAATTGAATCCGCCGGATGAGCGACGCATTCAAGCCAAACAGGCCGGGCCCGGTAATCACGTTCCGGCCTAAATTGCCGAACGTGTTAGTTGCTGGCTGCGCGAAGCTTTCCTTACTGAACCAGGGGTTCCCTACATTGATTCCGTGGAGAATTTTTACAGGAGCAACAAGGTCCGCAGTCTGCGTGCTGCCGGGCAAATTGAGATTGTTGTTGGCAGTAATGTTGATGGGTGTTCCGGTACGCAGGGATA
>JAYTGM010000099.1:0-7119 GCA_043733425.1 Terriglobia bacterium | reverse complement strand
ATATTGAACGGCTGAGCCACATTGTTCGCGCGCTGCTGCTCCTTTCGCAAGCCGAAACCGGCCAGGTGGTTTTGAATCGCATTCGGTTTGACGCCTGTGAGCTGGTCCGCGAACTAGGTGAGCAATTTCAACTTCCAGCGGAGAGCGCGTCCATTGAACTCACGATTGATACTCCTCCCGTTTGCGAGGCGGATTTGGACCGCATACAAATTGAACGCATGCTTTCCAACCTGCTTTCAAATGCGCTGAAGTTTACCCCGGCCAAAGGCCGGGTTCACCTGGAACTTCTGTGCCAGCACGATTTTGTCACCTTCAAGGTAAGTGATACAGGCAGGGGAATCGATGCGGGAAACCTCCCTCATATTTTCGACCGCTTCTTTAGGGTAACCGGGAGCGATACCCAGGCAACCCCGGAAAAAGGGCTTGGCCTGGGACTGAGTTTCGTTTCCTGGATTGTGAAGGCGCATGGTGGAACCGTGGAAGTGGAAAGCACCTTAGGGCAGGGAACAGCGTTTTCCGTTCGGCTGCCGAACCCGGAACTTGCAAGCGCGCCAGTAACGCACGAAACGTCCCTGGGTATGAACAAAGTTTAATGGTTAGTTCCTTTACCCCTAACGTATTTGGAATACTCTGGGTTGTGGGTGCTTTTATTTATAGGATGCTGATGCTTGGCGCGCTAGCCGCCGGTAGCGTAGCCGCGTCCCCACAGGATTCGCCGAGCACCGCAGCCGCACAGCAGGGCGATTTCTTCTCTGGAATCGTTGTCTCGTTCAGTGCCACCGAAATTACAGTTAATCGGAAGGGACTGGGCAAGGAAACCGAGGCGACGCGTACTTTCGCAATCGACGGATCCACAAAAGTGGAAGGCGCCATTGTCTCCAGGGCGCATGTGACAGTTCGTTTCATGGGCGATGAAAGCAGTGCGCGGGCCGTTCACATATTGGTTCGTTAAAAGCAGTTTGCTACGCTGAACGGAATGCGATCGCTGTTCGTTTCCGCGGTACTGCTTTTATCCGCGCTCCCCTTATCGGCTCAGTTAGTAAAACAGCCCAAGTTGGTGGTAGCCATTGTGGTTGATCAGTTCCGATATGACTATCTCACCCGCTTTCGGTCCGGCTATACCGGCGGAATCGCGCAACTGCTGACCAAAGGCGCTGTTTTCGCCAACGCGCATTACAACCATTTCCCCACTGTCACCGCAGTCGGTCACAGCACGGTACTTTCGGGAGCCACGCCCGCGGTCAGCGGGATTATTGCGAATGACTGGTACGACCGCGCTTCCGGCACGCGGGTAACCAGCGTTTCCGACAAGGATTTTCAAATGCTCGGGTCGGCTGGACAGGCATCGTCGCCCCGGCGTCTACTGGTGAGTTGTTTGGGCGACGAAATGAAGATCGTCAACGCGAAAACGAAAGTGATCGGCATTTCTCTAAAAGATCGCGCGGCAATTTTGCCCGCGGGCCGGATGGCTGACGCTGCTTACTGGTTCGATAACAGAAGCGGCAACTTCGTAAGCAGCACTTACTATTTCGCGGAACTTCCCGGCTGGGTGAAAGATTACAACACAGGCAGGCCTGGCGATAAGTTCGCCAACACGGAATGGAGGGGTAAGAAGTTCGACGCACCCGGGGAAACGTTGAACGCCAGTCTTGCCGCATCGCCTTGGGGCAACGAACTGATAGAAAGTTTTACGGAAGCCGCTGTCCAGAAAGAGCAGCTGGGCAGACGCGGCGTGACGGATCTTCTCGCCATCAGCTTCTCTTCTAACGATTATGTCGGCCACGCCGTCGGGCCCGACGATCCCGCGGTTCAGGATATGGCGCTCCGCACGGATATCTTGTTCCGTAAGCTTTTCGCGTTTCTGGATCGCGAGGTGGGCATGCAAAATGTCCTGCTGGTCATGACGGCGGACCATGGTGTTGCACCCGTGCCCGAAGTGAACATTGCGCGTAAGATGCCGGGCGGAAGGCTGGGTGCCGGCACCATTGAGAAAACGGTGCAGGCAGCGCTCGACCAGCGCTATGGTAAAGCCGCGTGGATTGTGGGCTCTTTCGAAAGCATGACGTACCTGAATGCGGATTTGATTGCACAGAAGAAGCTGGACCGCGCTGAGGTGGATCGGGTGGCGGCGGATGCATTGATGGCGCTCCCACACGTCTCCCGCGTTTATACGCGTGATCAGCTTCTCTCTGGAACAGTGCGCGAAGATTCCGCTGGAACGCGGGTTTCAAACGGCTATTTCCCCTCCCGCTCTGGCGATCTGTTTGTGCTGCTTGAGCCGTACTGGCTATTCGGCGCTGGCGGCGGCACAACTCATGGAACCACCTTCGATTACGACACTCATGTGCCGGTAATTTTCTTGGGACCGGGTGTCCGGCCCGGTAAATACTACGAGACAATCACGGTCAATGACATTGCGCCCACCCTCGCTGCCTTGCTAGGCGTGGAGCAGCCCAGCGGTTCCGTCGGCCGGATATTGTCCGAAATGTTTACGAAAGAAGTAAATTAGTAAAGGGCGCTGCCGGCCACCGTGCGTCCCATGCACTGTGGGGCAATGTTACCCTGTCAGTTTCAACCGAAAAAGGAGTCTCTTAACTATGTTTAGTTCCGTAGCGGTCAGGACGGGTATGTATACCCTTGCGCTGTTCTCAATTGCAGGCGCGCTGCCGGCCCAGACGAAGGTGGCAACAGTCAATATGCAGCGCGCCGTTCTGGAATCGGCGGATATCAAGAAAGCATCGGCGGATTTGGAATTGAAATTCAAACCGCGTCAGCAGGCCGCGCAGAAGCTTGAGCAGGAACTGCAAAATATCCAACAACAGTTGCAGCAAGGGCAAGGCAAGTTGCAGCCGCAAGCAGAAGCTGACCTGCAGGCGCAGGGCACCCGCCGCCAGCGGGAGTTACAGCGCATGGGTGAAGATCTTCAGGCAGACGTGGACCGCGACCGCAACGAAATTCTAGGCAAAGCCGCTCAGAAAATGCAGGCCGTTGTGAAAACGCTGGCTGAAGCCAAAGGTTTCGACGTCGTTATCGATACCCAGACTACGATTTATTTTAAACCGGCGACAGAGATTACCACTGAAGCCATCGCAGCCTACGACAAAGCATATCCTGTTAAATAAAATTGCTCTAACAAAAGGACGCGGCTCATGGCAGGCTACCTGGATCAGTACGGCGCGGGCGAAGAACGGCGCGAGGCGATCTTTAAATGGCTGGTGCTTACCGGGCTGTTTTTGGCCATCTTCGGGCCGCTTTTCTATTACCTTTTTAAGAATCACGCCCAGGAAAAAACCGTGCGGAATTTTCTAAGCCTGGTGCAGGCGAAAGATTATAAAGCCGCCTACGGAACGTGGGGCTGCACGGAGTCGACACCGTGCCAGGGCTACGATTATGCGAAGTTTATGGAAGATTGGGGTCCTAATGCGAATGCCGGGCCGCTTCGCATCACCGATAGTGAGACTTGCAACGCGGGCGTGATTATCACGGTACAGAAGAGCGACAGACAGGAGAAGCTTTGGGTGGAAAAGAGCGCGTCTACCCTCGGCTTTTCACCATTTCCAGCGTGCCCGAATAAGAGCCCGCTCGCGAACATGATTCATCAAACAGTTGGCAAGCTGCGGAAGCCATTCTTAAACTGATAAAACAAAAGGGTACATGAGCTCCACACCTACCAACGCAGCGGGACTCGAAGGCGTTATCGCCGGGGAATCGGAAATCTGTTATATCGATGGCTACAACGGAGTGTTGAGCTATCGCGGTTACAACATCCATGTACTTGCTGATCACGCCACATTCGAAGAAGTGATCTATCTGCTCTGGAAGGGCAAGCTGCCGAACCAGACAGAGCTCGGTAAGCTAAAGGCTGATTTGGGAGCGGTTTATGCGCTTTCTGAAGAAGTAATCCAGTTTTTGGGTTCGGCTCCAAAATCCGCGCTACCCATGGATGTGCTGCGCACCGCCGTTTCCATGCTGAGCCTGACCGACCCCGAAGCGCGGGATATGTCGCCCGATGCGAATGCCCGCAAAGCCGTCAAGCTGATGTCGCAAACTTCCAGCATCGTCAGCACCTATGACCGGCTTCGCAACGGCAAGCAACCTCTTGCTGCAGATCTGAACTTGAGTTTCGCGGCCAATTTCCTCTATTGCCTCACCGGAAAGGTTCCCGATGATGTGATGACACACACGTTCGATGTCGCGCTCACGCTGCACGCCGATCATGAGTTGAATGCGTCCACGTTTGCGGCGCGAGTGACAGCCGCCACTCTTTCCGATATTTATTCCTGTGTAACCAGCGCGATCGGCGCTTTGAAAGGGCCGCTCCATGGGGGCGCGAATGAAGATGTAATCCGTATGCTGCTGGAAGTGGGCGATGCCGACAAAGCGGTGGAGCGCGTCCATGCCATGCTGGCGCGCAAGGCAAAAATTCCCGGCTTCGGTCACCGCGTGTATCGTACGGAAGATCCGCGGGCCACCCATCTCCGCGCGTTCAGTGAAGAGCTGGGCAAGCGGACGGGCCAGCAAAATTTGTATCTCATGTCGAAGCGCGTAGAAGAGACCATCCGCACGGAAAAGAAGCTGAACGCGAATGTAGATTTCTATTCCGCGTCCACGTATTACTCTCTCGGAATTCCGATTGACCTTTTCACGCCCATCTTCGCCATCAGCCGCATGTCAGGGTGGACCGCGCATGTGTTGGAGCAATATCACAATAACCGCCTCATCCGGCCCCGTGCGGAATATAAGGGCAACCCCGATGGCATGCCCTGGGTTGCACTGGAAGCCCGCTAAGTGGACGAACGCGCATACTTCACCGAATCGAACACCACCAAACCGGCTTCTCTGAACTGCCCTTTCTGCCGGACGGTGGAAATGTATGACGTCCGCTGGCTGTTGCGCAAGAAGAAAGACCGCCTGCCGCCCGGCGGCGATGATCGGGACCGCGCAAAATTCGCAAAAGCGCAGAGTTATATGCTGCTGCTGGACGATAAGGCGACGTGCAAGAACCAACGGTGCCGCAGGCCATTTGAAATCTCAGGCCTGAAGACCGTAGCATTTATTTAGGACAATCTTCGCGCTTCTCTTGCAGAATCGCGAGGGCCACACAATCATGACAGGCAACGAAATACGCCAGCAATTTCTCGATTTCTTCGCGTCGAAGGACCACCGTATCGTCAAGAGCTCCCCCCTGCTGCCCGCGGATGACCCAACGCTGCTGTTCACCAACGCGGGAATGAACCAGTTCAAAGATGTGTTCCTCGGTCAGGAACAGCGCGATTACAAGCGGGCCACTAGTTCGCAGAAGTGCGTCCGCGCGGGCGGCAAGCACAATGATTTAGAAAACGTAGGCTACACCCGGCGGCACCATACGTTCTTTGAAATGCTGGGTAACTTTTCTTTCGGAGATTACTTCAAAGCCGACGCCATCCGGTTCGCCTGGGAGTTGATTACCGAAGTCTACAAGCTGCCCAAAGATAAGCTCTACATCACGGTATTTCGCGAAGACGATGAAGCCGAAGAGCTCTGGCAGCAGATTGCGGGGGTCTCAAAAGACCACATCTTCCGGCTGGACGAGAAAGATAATTTCTGGCAGATGGGCGAAACCGGACCGTGCGGGCCCTGTTCTGAAATCCACTATGACCTGGGAATAGAAGCAGCCGAACCGGGGCGCGAGCATGAACAGTTTCCGCTCGATGGCGGCGGCCGTTTCGTCGAGTTCTGGAATCTGGTCTTCATGCAGTACAACAAGGACGCGGCGGGCACCATGACTCCTTTGCCCCGTCCGTCTGTCGATACCGGCATGGGCCTGGAGCGAATCACCGCAATCCTGCAAGGTAAGCTCTCAAATTACGATACGGACCTGATCATGCCGATCATTCTCCATGCGGCTCAGCAGCTTGGAGTCACTTTCGGCACGGACCCGAAGACGGATACCGCGCTGCGTATCATCGCGGACCATTCGCGCGCCACCGCTTTTCTGATTCACGACGGCGTTTTGCCCGCGAATGACGGCAGAGGTTACGTATTGCGTAAGATCATGCGGCGGGCCATGCGACACGCGCACCTGATTGGGCGCGAAGAACCGTTTCTCTTCGAACTCACCGGCTTCGTCGCGGAGTTTATGCAAAGTGCGTACCCGGAGATGCTGGAAAGTATTAACCGCATCGCGCGCATTGTTAAAGATGAAGAATATCGCTATCAAAACACCTTCCTGGTAGCTGAAAAGGTCTTTCATACCGAAGTGGCCGCTCTCGAGTCTGGTGCCGCACTACCGGGCGCTGTTTCTTTCAAGCTCTACGACACCTATGGCTTGGCCCCGGATGAGCAGGCGGATATGGCCCGCGAACTGGGCGTTGCCATCGATCAAGCCGGTTTCGATCAGGCCATGAAGGCGCAGCGTGAAAAAGCGCGCAGCAGTTGGAAAGGCGCTGAAAAGGGTGCTGTTGTACCCGCCTACCAGGAATTGCTCGCCCGCGGCAAGACCCGCTTTCTTGGATATCAGGAACTGGCCGGCATTTCAAAAGTGGTGGGGCTGCTGATTCAGCAGGTGAGCGTGCCAGAGATTCTCGCCGGGACCGATGCGGAACTTGTTCTGGACCAAACTCCTTTCTATGCCGAGACCGGAGGACAGGTTGGCGACCGGGGCACCCTTTATTCCGCCGCTACCGGAGAAGCCGTTGCCACGGTCGCTACCGCCTTCCCTGGCGTACCCGGCCTTACCGTGCATCGCATTCACGCGCTCCAAACCATTCATGCGGGAGACGAACTGAAGGCTGAGGTAACCGCCGACCTGCGGCGTTCCACGCAGCGCAATCATACGGCAACGCATCTTTTGCACGCGGCTCTTCGCCAGGTGTTGGGCAATCATGTCAAACAGGCAGGCAGCGTTGTAGAGCCTCCGCGGCTTCGCTTCGATTTCACCCATTACGCCGCGCTCTCCGCGGAAGAAATCCGGGAAATGGAACGCATTGTGAACACCGAAATTCTAAATAATCTTCAAGTGACCACGGACGTCCTGCCCATTGAAGAAGCGCTTGCGACCGGTGCCATGGCTCTATTCGGAGAAAAGTATGGCGATCAGGTACGCGTAGTTTCCGTGGCCGGTGAAAACGGCGTTACCTT
>JAYTGM010000098.1:0-2540 GCA_043733425.1 Terriglobia bacterium | reverse complement strand
CCCAGGCATCGGCTTTGTTCAAGGCATAAACACCCGCAATGGGCGTGCGGTCCTGATCCTCCACCACGCCCCGGCCAGCCATGTTCGATTGGCCGATTAACAGGTACAAGTCCATATTCTGCTGAGAATAAGCAGACGCCGCTCCCACGAACAGAGCAGTAACCAGTCGCCAGCGGAAAGAAAGAAGAATCACAAGAATCACAGCATACAGCAATGGCAGCCGGATGTCAGATTTCACCAGCCACCAATAGTGAATTACGGCGGCGATCGCGCTCACGTAAATAAACCGGTGCAGAAATTGCCATCGCTTGCCGCCAAGTTTTCGGATCATGCCTTTCGTCGAAGTAGCCGCGAGCGGCAACATCAGCACAAGCGCGGTAAATCCAATAGTGATAAACGGACGCTTGTAGATATCGGCCCAGATCTCCTTCAGGTCGAACACTTTATCCAGCCACAGATAGACCGTAAAGTGCAGCACGGCATAGAAAAAGGCGAATAGCCCCAGCATGCGGCGAAACCGGATGGGTTTGGCAGATTTCGTCAGCATTCGCAAAGGCGTCATCGCCAGAGTGAGCAGCAGAATCCGAATGGCCAAATCGCCGGTGCCGTGCGTCAGGTATTCGACAGGATTCGGCCCGGCGTTGTTCGTCAGGACAGCCCGCGCAAACCAAAGCGCTGGGGCCAGCAGCGCCAGAAAAACCAGTACTTTCGCCGCTCTCACGCTAATGGAACTTCTTCAAATCCATGCCGGTATAAAGCTTCGAAACCTCGCCGCCGTACCCGTTGAACGGAAGCGTTTTGCGCGGCAGCAGTTCACCCAACCGATGCTCATTGGCTTGGCTCCAGCGCGGGTGCTCCACCGCCGGATTCACATTCGAATAGAACCCATACTCGTTCGGGGCCGACATATTCCACGTAGTCTGCGGCTCGCGCGATGTGAACTTGATCTTGACAATGCTCTTAATGCTCTTGTAACCGTACTTCCACGGCACCACCAGCCGCACAGGCGCGCCATTCTGATTCGGCAGCGGTTGCCCGTACATGCCGAACGTCAGCAGCGTCAGCGGATTCATCGCCTCATCCATCCGCAACCCCTCCACATAGGGGAAAGCGATCCCGGCGGAGAACTGATTCAGCATTATCTTGCGATCGTAGAAGCTCTCGAACGAAACATACTTCGCCTTATCCGTAGGCTCCGCCTGCTTGATCAGATCGGCCAACGGGTACCCGATCCACGGAACCACGATCGACCATCGTTCCACGCACCGGTGCCGGTACACGCGCTCTTCCTGCGAAGCCACTGCCCTCAGTTCTTCAATATCGTATTTACGCGGCTTCGCGCATTCGCCTTCCACGGACACCGCCCACGGCGACGTTTTCAGCTTGTAAGCAAACTGCGCGGGCTGGTCCTTGCCGGTCCCGAACTCGTAGTAGTTGTTGTAATGCGTGACGTCCTGAAACGGCGTCTGCTTTTCATCGGTCCCGAATGGCCCGCCTTTCTTGTAATTAAAAGCTGCGGCAAAGAGCAACTCTCGGCGCGTGACTGGCATATTCTAATTCTTACGCAAAAAGTGCGCTTCGTACCAGGCGATCGAGCGGTTGATGGAATCCACTTGGTGCTTCGATTCACGTATTCCATGCCCCTCGCGCGGATATCGCACCATCACCGCTTCCGTACCAACATCCTTGAGCGCAATGAAGTACTGCTCAGCTTCGGCAATCGGAACATCATTATCGTTTTCCCCGTGCATCAACATGGTCGGCGTGTGAGCGTTTGCCACATGCTTCAACGCCGAACGCTCCCACAGCACGTCCATCAGATTTCCCTGGTGCGGAAACGCACCCCACTCCATCTGCTCGTACTGGTTGTAGTACGTCGTGTAGTTGTAGCTGATCAGGTTGATGATGGCCGCGGTCGGAATCGCCGCCTTGAACATGTTGGTCTGCGTAATCAGCCACGCGCTCAATTGTCCGCCGTAACTCACGCCTTCCACCCCTAGCCTGTCTCGATCAATCCATTGATAGCGCCGCATCGCCGCGCTCACGCCATAGAGCACGTCCTGCCCTTCGTTGCCGTTCTGGTCCCCGAATATCGCATCCGTAAATGCCTGCCCATAGCCGGTCGACCCGCGGAAGTTCACCATCAGCGTGGCCCATCCGTGCGACGCGTAAACCTGGTTGCGGAAGTTGAACGCCGGACCCTGCTGGCCATGAGGACCGCCGTGAATAATCGTGATCATCGGTGCCTTCTGGCCTTCGCGCAGCCCCGGAGGAATGGTCAGAAATGCCTCCACTTCAAACTTGTTGTCGTTGCTCAGGAAGGTAAAGCGCTCCACGGCCGCCACGGGCTTGCTCTTCATTACTGCCGCGTTCAGATCCGTTACCTGCTTCCCATTCACGAACAGTTCAGCACTGCCGTTCGGAGTCGCAAGCGCACACGCCACCATGCCGTTCTTGCTAGCCGACCACGCCGTTACCGATCCTTGGCCCGCAACCAGCGTTTCGCGCGAACCGGCCTTCACTTCCTGCCGGTACAACGA